>CAIWHQ010000001.1 GCA_903912465.1 uncultured Alphaproteobacteria bacterium
GAGATGGGCCAGGACTTCCGGCGGCAGGCCAGGCCCGGTATCGGAGATGCGCACTTCGACCCACCCGCCCTCGACCGCCGAGGCCTCGACCGTGAGGCGACCGGTCCCGCTCTCGCTCATGGACTCCAGCGCGTTGCGCATCAGGTTGAGGACGACCTGTTGGATCTGCACCTTGTCGGCCAGGACCAGAGACGCCTTCGGAGAGAGATTGAACTCCAGACGGACCCCTGTGTCCCGGGCACCCATCATGGCCAGGGCCCCGGCCTCCTCGATCAGTTTGGGAAGGGGCTCGATGCGCATGGCCGCCTCGCCCTTTCCCACGAAACTGCGCAGCCGGCGGATGATGTCTCCGGCGCGGAGGGCCTGGTCGCCCGCCGCGGACAGGGCGGTGCGGACCCGATCCAGGTCCGGGGTCGCGGAATCGAGCAGCCTGACCGATCCCTTCATGTAGCTGGCGATGGCCGAAAGGGGCTGGTTGAGCTCGTGGGCGAGGGCCGAGGCCATTTCGCCCATGGAGGTCAGGCGCGACACGTGGATGAGTTCAGCCTGCATGTCCTGCAGCCGTCGCTCGGTCGCCTTGGGTTCGGTCAGGTCCCGGATGAAACCGGTGAAGAAGCGGTTGCGGCCGGATCGCATTTCGCCGATGGCCAGCTCGATGGGGAAGGTCGAGCCATCCTTGCGGATGCCGACGGCGACGCGGCCAATTCCGATGATCCTGCGTTCTCCGGTCTGCAGGTAGTGGCCAAGATAGCTGTCATGGTCGTCGCGATAGGGCGCCGGCATCAGGATCCGCACATTCTGGCCGATCACCTCGCTGGCCGACCATCCGAACAGCCGCTCCGCCGCCGCGCTGAAGGAACGTATGGTCCCGACCTCGTCGATCACGATCATGCCTTCGGGGACCGTGTCGAGGATGGACTGCAGATGATCCTGCCGCTGCTTGGAAACAGCGATCAGGGTCCGCGCCGTAAGGGACATCCGGCGAAGCCGCCAGGCGGCGCCGGCGACAGCGGCGGAGGTCGCCAGATAGAGGACGAGCTGGCTGATCTCCGTCGGGCCCATGTCGGGCGCGCCGCCTGCGAGGGCGAGGGACCCGGCAAGGCCAAGGGCCGAGGCGAGGATGACGGGACCGGCACCCCCGGGCAGGGCCGCCGCCACGAGAGCCGGGGCGAGAAGGATGAGGTCCAGCCTGTGGACCGGGCCGGGGGACAGGAACATCCGGACCAGCAAGACCAGCGCAACTCCTGCCGCCGCCAGTCCGTAGGCCAGCCACCGCCCCTGCTGCGGTTCATCCTCGACTTCCCTGCGGATTCTTGCGTCCATGCGGGGAGTCCTAGCCCGCCAGAAGACCGGAGGGAATGCAACGCCCGGCTTCCTGCGCATTCCGGCTGCAAGGCCGGGCCCCGCCCATCGGAACAGGAACTAGTGGCTGAGAAAGACGAAGCGCTCGCAGGCGTGGAGCAGATGCCGGGTGACCCCGCCGAGTACCCACTCATAGGCGCGGCTGTGGCCATAGGCACCCGACACGATCAGGTCGGCGTCCATTAGGTCGGCCCGGGCCAGGAGGTCCGTCTGGACATGATCGCCGGCCGATACGGCCACGTGAGTGCGGGGCTTCGCCATGCTGTGCCGGGCAATCATGCCCGCGACGTCATTGGCCTGGGCCGCCAGGGCGTCCTGGTCTTCTCGGTCACCCAAGGCGACGATCAGGATCTCATCGGCCATGTGCATGAAGGACAGGGCGTCGGACACGGCCCTGCGCGCCTCGCGCGTGTCCTTCCAGGCCACCATGATCCGGCGCGTATCCAGCCGGCCGCCATGGGGTGGGACCACCAGCATGGGACGCCCCGAGCTGATGAGCAGCTCGGGCGTGCTGACCTTACTGTAGATGTCGCCGGTCGCTGCGGGTCCGCCGGTCACGACCAGGTCCACCGCCCGGGCGACCCGGGCCATGGCCGGCGTGGGCAGGTCGCCCACCGACCGCCACTCGGTCCGCGCGCCCTCGGCGTGCTTTTCGAAGGCCGACTTTGCGGCCTCGAGGTTGCGGGTCTGCTGCTCATAGAGCAGCGGCGTCCACTGGCCGGTCCCGAAGCCGTAGGGATCGCTGGTGGCGATGGGCGGGATCGACTCGGCACCGAGCCCGATCAACATTGCGTCCAGGCGGATCGCGAGGGCGGCGGCGGCCTCGGTGCGAAGGCGCGAGGCTTCCCCGGGCTGGGCATGCACGAGAAGGGACTTGAAGCTCATGTCCTGGTCTCCGTTGTTCTGGACCAGCCAGATCCTGGCCGGTTTGCGGGAGTCGCTAAAGGGTCTGGTTCGCCAACCGGGCCAGGCCGCCCGGATTCACAATCCGGAACTGTCGGGTGGCGCAGAAGGATACGATACGGCTCGCCTGTAGTTGCGAGAGCATACGCGAGACGGTCTCGATCGTCAGTCCCAGGTAGTCGGCAATATCCTGGCGCCCCATGGGCAGGTCCACCACCCGCAGCCCCCCGGACTTGTCGGATAGATCCTTGAGGAAGCTGGCGACGCGCTCGCAGGCGGTCTTCCGGCCCAGCATGATCACGTGTTCCTGGGCCCTCTCGAGTTCGCGCCGGGTGGCTTCCCAGCCTAATCGACCCACGTCCCCGCCGGAGGATCGAAGGGTCGAGGCCTTGATGACCAGGATGACGCTGTCGCGGACCGCCTCGGCAGCGAACCGGTGAGCCGGGCCCGCCTCCAGGCCGAAGATGTCACCGGCCAGGTAGAAGTCGCCGATCTGGCGGCGGCCGTCAGCCATGACCCGCGTCGTCCGAACCGCCCCGTCGAGGACCCTGTAGATCAGGTCCGCATCTTCGTCCTGGCCATAGATCTCCTCGTCCTTGGCGAAGGTCATGCTGACGCTCAGGCGGAACAGGCCGGCCGCTGTATCGTCGGTCCTCGGCGGGACCGGGAGGTGTTGGACGTCCGTGTAGTCGTGGGCGAGAGCCATGGTGCCGCTCCTTGATGGACAAGGCTGAAAGCTAGGCTCAGGGGGGTCCCACGACTATCCGGGGTGGCTCCCTACGGGGAAGTACCTATCGGTCGAGGGAAGGCCCGCAGCCGGGTCTCTTGCGTGCTCTGGGTCACGGCAGCCTTGATCCGCATCAAGGCGCAGATGACGGGCGGAGGCGATGAACCGGGCCAGGCTCTGCCGCTGACTCTCGCTTTTTGGCCTTCGCCATGGCGAACAAGGAGGACCCAAACATCATGGCGCTCGATCTGGTCTTCCATGGCGCTGCGGGTTGCGTGACCGGGTCCTGTTCCGAGCTCTCGGGCCCAGGCTACAGGGTCCTGGTGGACTGCGGGATGTTCCAGGGCTCAAAGACGCTCAAGGCCCTGAACTACGAGCCCTTCCCCTTTGACGCCCGGACCCTGGACGCCGTCCTTCTCACCCATGCGCACATCGATCACTCGGGGCTCCTGCCCAAGCTGATGAAGGCCGGGTTTTCGGGCCCGATCTACACCACCACGAGTTCCCGGGACCTGTGCCGGATCATGCTGGCGGATGCCGGGGGTATCCAGGAAAGCGAGGTCCGGTACCTGAACCGCCGTAACCAGAGGCGTGGCCGGGATCCTGTCGAGCCCATCTACACCGAGGCCGATGCCCGCCGGACCCTGGACCAGTTCCGGAAGATTCGCCTGGGAGACGTCGTCAAGGTGGCGCCTGGGCTGGAGGCGGTCTGGTGGGAAGCCGGGCACATCCTTGGCGGCGGCTCCGTAGAGGTTCGCGCCGAGACCGGGGAGGGTGTCGCCAGGCTGCTGTTCTCAGGAGACCTCGGTCCCGGCGGGCGTGACTACATGCCGGACCCGGAAGGACCCTCCGGCGTCGATCACCTGATCCTGGAGTCCACCTACGGCAACCGTGAGCGCGAGCGGGTGACGCCGGAGGCCCGCCGGGCCCTTCTGGCCTCGGAACTCCAGGGCGCTTTCGAGGCGGGTGGACCCCTTCTGATCCCCGCCTTTGCCGTCGAGCGCTCCCAGGAACTCCTGGCAGACATCATGACCATCATGGATGACGGCCAGGCGCCAGAGGCCGACATCTTCCTCGACTCGCCCATGGCCTCCGAGGTGACCGAGGTCTTCCGGCAGAGGGGCTGGAACCGGGCGACGGGGGTCAATCCCTTCACTTCGCTCCACGGCGCCGGACGGCTGAAGTTCACCCCCCATCCGGCGGACAGCGACCGCCTTGAACAGCTCCGCGGCTGGCACATCATCATGGCGGCGAGCGGCATGTGCGACGCTGGCCGCGTCCGGCGCCATCTCAAGCGCCTGCTCTGGAACCGCGAGGCGACGGTCCTGATCACCGGCTACCAGGCCGTCGGGACCCTTGGACGGCTGCTGGTCGACGGCGCCCGCCGGGTGAAGATCCAGGGTGAGGACTTCGGTGTCCGGGCCCGGATTCGGTCCATCGAGGTCTATTCCGGCCACGCCGACGCC
>CAIWHQ010000002.1 GCA_903912465.1 uncultured Alphaproteobacteria bacterium
GGGCCGGCTGGCCGACGCCGCCGCCGTCCGGCGGCCCATCACCCACCCGGCGCCCCGGGCACCTGGCGGGAAGATCCGGGTGGGCTACATGTCCTCGGACCTGCGCGGTCACCCGGTGGCCTACTTCGCCCTGCCCCTGTTTGAGCACTACGACCGCAGCCGGTTCGAAGTGTTCTGCTACTCCTGGTACCAGGGCGAGGAAGACCCCACCCAGAAGCAGATCAGCCAGTGGGTTGATGGCTTCCGGTGGCACAAGGACATCACCGACCGCGAGGCCGCCCAGCTGATCGCCGACGACAATCTCGACATGCTGTTCGAGCTGGGCGCCACCACCCACATGAACAAGCTGTCGGTCATGTCCTACCGGCCGGCTCCCCGCCAGGCGAGCTGGGTGGGCTATCCCCATTCCGCCGGGCCCGAGACCATCGACTACCTGGTCCTCGACCCCTGGATGAACCCGCCCGACCCCAGGATGGTGATCGAGAAGCCGCTTCTTCTGGCCCACACCTGGTACGCCATGGGCGAGCGCGCCTTCCGCGAGCAGCCGGCGGTGGACCCCGTCGCCCCGGTGGAGCGCAACGGCTTCATCACCTTCGGGACCGCCAACAATCCCTACAAATATACCCGCGAGACCGTCGCGGCCTGGGCACGGGCCGTGGCCGGGACGCCAGGCTCGAAGTTCATGTTCGTCCGGCCGGAGGGGACCACCCCCACCTTCACCGCCAACATCCGGGCGGTGTTCGAGAGCCAGGGCGTCTCCGCCGACCGGGTCGTCTTCGAAACGGTGCGGGGCCGGCACCTTCCCTTCTACAACCAGATGGACATCTCGCTGGACACCTTCCCCCAGACCGGCGGCACCACCACCTGCGAGTCCCTCTGGATGGGGGTTCCGGTGGTGGCCCGGGTCGGCGATGCGGTCTTCGAACGGATGAGCTATTCCATCCTCAACAACGCGGGCCTGGGCGACCTCGTGGGCAGGACCACCGACGAATACGTCGACATCGCCGTGCGTCTGGCCGCCGACCCGGCCCGGATGGGCGAGCTGCGCCGCACCCTCCGCGACCGGCTCGGTGCCAGCCCCCTGCGCGACGCCCGGGGCTTCTCCGCCGACTGGCACGCCATGGTCGAACGCGCCATGGCCGAGCCGGTGCGGAAATGACGAGCAGCCGGGCGGGGTTGGCGGCATGAGCGGGCTCGACGTCACCCGGGCCTACGACCTGGACTTCCGGTTCCCGGCCTCCGACACGGTGGTCGGCGCCACCTTGCGCACCTTCGGTGAATTCTCCCGGGTCGAACTCGACGTCCTGCTGCACCTCGCTCCACAGCCCTCGGGAGTCATGATCGACGCCGGTGCCAACATCGGCTCCCTGGCCCTGCCCTTCGCCAAGGCCCGGCCCGGCTGGCGGGTCATGGCCTACGAGGCCCAGAGGTGGATCAGCCACCTGCTGGCCGCCAACGCTGTCGCCAACGACCTGCTCAATGTCGAGCCCATCCACGCCGCCCTCGGCCCGGTAGAGGGACTGACCGACTTTCCCATGGCGGCCCTGGACGCCAGCCTGAACTTCGGCGGGCTCGGTTTCGGATCCCCCGGGGTCAGCAATGAGCGGGTCCGGGTCACGCGCCTGGACGATATCCCCCCCCAGGTCCATGATTTGGTCCGGGTCGTGAAGATGGACCTGCAGGGTTTCGAGCCCGAAGTCCTGCGCGGGGCGGGCGACCTCCTTACCCGCGTACGGCCCGCCTGGATCGCCGAGGCCGACCGCAAGCAGGAGGCGGTGGCGCGGAGCACGATCCGGGTCTTCTTCGAGGCCGGCTACACCCTCCACTGGCTGTTCGTGCCCTTCGCCACCCGGACCGCGCCCCGGAACGGCGACCAGGCGACCCTGACGGGAGACTTCAACATCGTCGCGCTTCCGGAAGGGATGGGCCTTCCCGCCGACATTCCCCGGCTGGAGGGGCCGGACGCCCCCTTCCCGACAAGCCTCGATGGCCTGCCCTATCTCCGGCGCTACGGCTTCTGAGTCCGGCTCAAGCCGACCCGTTGAGCCGCCCCTCGGCCGCCAGCCGGGCATAGTAGGCACAGTAGGCGTCGAAGAAGGCCCCGCCCGTCCAGCCGGGCGGCAGGCAGGGCTCGTCGTTCACCCGCACCCTCGGTTCTGGAAAGTCGACCTGGTCATTCAGGACGAGGTCACAGGCCAGGCCCAGGCGCTGGGCGGCCTCGGCGGCGAGGCGCCGGGCGAAGTCGCCCTGGGTCCCCACAAGGCCGGAAGGCCGGGCGTCCAGCTTCACCGGTTCACCCACCGCCAGCAGGCGCTCCGCCAGCCGGGCATAGGCCGCCGCCAGGTCGGGGA
>CAIWHQ010000003.1 GCA_903912465.1 uncultured Alphaproteobacteria bacterium
CGACAGGACATCGAAGACGGCGCCCCGGGCGGCGGCCAGGCCCGCGGGATCGGCGGCGGCTGTAAGGCGCAGGAGGCCCCGGTCGCGGAAGGCGGCGACGTCGGCGTCGGCGTCGGAGATCATGGGGCCGCCGCGCCCGGGAGACGGCGGAAGGTTTCCCTGCACATGGGAAGAGCCTAGACGCGTCGGAACGGCAGCGCCATCAGGGGCGAGAGACAGGGACGTGACAGAGGCGCAGGTTCTGGAGGTGCTGGCGGCCTGCGCGGCGCAGGGCCTGCCGGTCTGGGTGGACGGCGGCTGGGCGGTGGATGCGGTCCTCGGTCGCCAGACCCGGCCGCACGAGGACCTCGACCTGGCGGCGCGGGTGGAAGACGGGCCGGCGCTGGAGGCCCTGCTGGTTGGCCTCGGCCTGGTCCGGCAGGCGGGCGGTGCCGCCTGGAACCCTGTCTACAGGGACGGCGGGGGCCGGAGCGTCGACCTGCACCTCTTTCGCCTGGACGCAGCGGGACGCGGGGTGATGGACCCTGACGATCCGGCTGTGGCCTATCCCGCGGGGTCGTTCGACGGTCGTGGCGCCATCGCCGGGCGGGCCGTGGACTGCCTGCCCGCCGACATCCTCTGGCGGCTGAAGACCGGCTATCCGCCCCGGGACCGGGACCTTCTGGACCTCGCCGCCCTGGAGGCCGCCTTCGGCTTTTCCCGGGGACCTTGACTCCCCCAGCCTTGACTCCCCGCCCGTTCCCCCGCGTGCTTGCAGCCTCATCGGGGGGAGACCGACATGACCACCATATCCGCCACCGCGCGTGAGCGCCCTGTCGTCCAGCTGGCCCAGGGCCGGGCCCGGGGGGTGTGGAGCGACGCTTCGGCAGGCATCGCCCTCTTCGCCGGCCTGCCCTACGCCCGCCCGCCGGTGGGTGAGCTGCGCTGGCGGCCGCCCCAGGCGCCGCAGGCCTGGGAGGGCGAGCGCGACGCCTCGGCGTTTGGGCCCTGGTGCCCTCAGGCGACGGGCGAGGGTGCCTATGCCGAGGCCCTGGTGGCCGGCCAGGGCTTTGCCCCGGAGGAAACCGCCGCCCGGATCGCCGCCCTGAAGGCTGCGCCGATCCCGCCCATGGACGAGGACTGCCTCTACCTGAACGTCCGCGCGCCGATGGGCACCTCCGCGCCCGCGCCGGTCATGGTCTGGATCCACGGCGGGGCGCACCAGTCAGGCTCGGGCGCGGGCGACTGGTACCAGTCGGACGGCCTGGTCCGCGAGGGTGTGGTGCTGGTGACGATCAACTACCGGCTCAACGTCTTCGGCTATTTCAGCCATCCGGCCCTGTCGGCGGAGAGCCCCTGGGGGCGGTCGGGCAATTACGGCCTGATGGACATCCTCGCCGCCCTGGAGTGGGTGCGCGACAACATCGCCGCCTTCGGGGGCGACCCGGGCAATGTCACGATCTTCGGCGAGAGCGCCGGCAGCCAGTCGGTGAGCGAGGTCATGGCCTCGCCCCTCGGCCGGGGCCTGTTCCACCGGGCCATCCTGCAGAGCGGGGTCTATTCCTATATGCACCACGAGGTGGCCGACGCGCCGGGGGCGGACTGGGTGGCCCGGGCGGGCCTCGCCCCTGCCGACGCCGACGCCGCGAGCCTGCGCGCCATTCCGACCGCGGACCTGGTGAAGGCCCTGATGACCGTCATGCCCCCCGCCGGCGGCTTCATGCCCGCAGTGGACGGCCACGTCCTGCCGGCGACGGTGGGCCAGGCCATCGTGCGGGGCGAGACGGCCGCCGTGCCCATCATCGCCGGCTACAACGCCGACGAGGGGACCCTGCTGCACGCCTTCATCCAGGGCCCGTCCACCGACCTGCCGGGGATCTCGCTGAACCCCGCCGGCCGGCTGGACGCGATCCGGGCCCACTATGGCGCGGCGGCGGAGGCCCTGATCCGGCTCTACGGCCTGGACCCTTCCAGCGAGGCCGTGAAGGGCGACATCGACATGCTGGGCGACGACCTGTTCGGGGTCCACGCCCGGCACCTGGCGCGGCGTCACACAGAAAAGGGGCGCACCGCCTTCCTTTACTTCTTCAACCGGACCCCGCCGGGGCCGGGGCCGCACGCCGGCGCCTACCACGCCGCCGAGATCCCCTTCGTCTTCGACAGCCACTCCGACGCCTTTGCCTCGGCGCCGGGGGACGGCGAACTGACCCGCGTGATGGTCCGCTTCTGGGCGAATTTCGCCCGGACCGGGGATCCCAACGGGCCGGGCCTCCCCGACTGGCCGGCCTGGCATGAGGGCGACCCCTGGATGGTCCTCGGCCCGCATTTGGGCGTCGAGACCGGCGTCCGGGCGGAGAAGCTGGACCTGCTGGAAGCGGTGCTGTCGGCGCGGATCGCCAACTAAGCGCGCTGGCTGGACGCCGGATCGCTCTTTTTTCACGCGCTTTTCCCGCAGGCGGGCCGCACCCGTTCACGGTGGCCGGACTGAGGCCCGGCAAAAGCTCCCCATGAATTGTCGGCGGCTGCGTTCCGCTGGCCACCAGCGGCCGGGGGGCCAGGTCATGACAACGATCCGGATTGAATCTTTGACGGCAAGGATCGCCATCTTTCCGACGGGCGACCGGATGGTGGTCGTCAAGGCGGTGTGCTGGGGACCGGCCGACCTCTGCGCCGTCTCCAGCCTGAGACCGCGCAAGCACATCTCTGCGCCGGCGGACGGCATGTGGAACCTCGACCTCTTCACCAACCTGAAGGTCCGGGGACTTGCGGCCTATGAGCGCCGGGAACTCTTCTTTACGGGCGAGGCGGACGGGTGTCAGGGCGTGCGCCTGCATGGCGAAGGCCTGGTCCTGGAGCACCGCCTCTCCCCGCACGAAGTCCTGGACCGCCGGCCCGCCGCGCGCCCGGCGGCAAGGCCGAAGCCGCCGCAGGCCCGCCGGGCGGTGACCTTCCAGTCCCCCTGGCTCGACCCCGACCGCCCGCCGATGATCATCCCGGCCGGGCGACCTGTGCCCCGGGCGCCGCGGCGCTGCTGGCTGCATCTCTATCCTGAACCGGCTGTGGCTTGAGGCGGCCGGGACCTGATCATGCGCAAGCTCTCCATCGAGACAGCGACCCTTCGGATCGCCACCTTCGCCACCGGCGGCCGGCTGCTCACCCTGACCGCCCTCTGCTTCGGGCCGACCGGGGCCTGTGAAACCGCCCGGCTGGTCCCGAGGCGGCACGAGACGGTGCCCGAGGACGGGCTCTGGGACTTCGACCTGGTCTGTGGGCCCGGGACCGATCCGGCGGACGCGCCGGCCTGGCGGAACCTGGCCTTCACCGGCGAGGCCGGCTGGTGCGAGGGCGTTCGCCTTCACAGCCCGGGTGGCGTGCTCGAGTACAGGTTGCAGCGGGGGGCGTGGATCGGCCCCTCCCCCGCCCCACCGGGAATAACCGGATCTTCGGCCTCCCGGGTCCAGCCCCTGCGCCCGGAGGCCCTGCGCCGGCGGCCTGAGCCCCTGCGCCTCTTGCTGGATGCCGTGGCCGGCGCGCTGGTCGCACTGGGGCTATCGATGCTGCCCCTGGCCGTGCCAGCCGTGGCGGGAGAACCCCCGGCGGCCTCCGTAGCTTCCCGGTAACCCCCTGGCTTCCCTTGCGCCGGGGCGCGGCTTGGCGTCAGGCTGATCCCTACGGATCGGAGGCGCCCATGACCCGACTGAAGCTGCATGATGAACGCCACAGGGTCACCCGGGTCGGATGGCTGAGGGCCGCCGTCCTGGGTGCCAATGACGGCATCGTCTCCACCGCCAGCCTGATCGTCGGGGTCGCGGCCGCCTCGTCCGGACGCTCCGAGGTCCTCGTCGCCGGGGTGGCGGGGCTGGTCGCCGGCGCCATGTCCATGGCGGCGGGAGAATATGTCTCGGTGAGCTCCCAGTCCGACACCGAGGGTGCCGACCTTGCGCGGGAAAAGGGCGAACTGGCGACCCAGCCGGATTCCGAACTGGAGGAGCTCGCCGGCGTCTACCGCAGCCGGGGCCTCGATGCGGAGACCGCCCGCAAGACGGCCGAGCAGCTCATGGCCCATGACGCCCTGAGTGCCCACGCCCGGGACGAACTCGGCAATTCCGACATCACCGCCGCCCGCCCGGTACAGGCTGCCCTGACCTCGGCCGCCACCTTTACGGCGGGGGCGGCGGCGCCCCTCCTCCTGGCCGCAGTCTCGCCCCTCGGGGCCCTGCCCGCGATCGTGTCGGCGGGATCCCTGGCCGGGCTCGCCGTGCTCGGCGCGGTGGGGGCCCAGGCCGGTGGCGCACCACCGCTCAAGGCCACGGTGCGGGTCACCTTCTGGGGCGCCCTGGCCATGGCCCTGACCGCCGGTATTGGCCGGCTCGTGGGCGCCGCGGTCTGAGGGCGTTGGTCTCGGGGAGTCCGTCCCGCAGGTCCCTGCGCCCGA
>CAIWHQ010000004.1 GCA_903912465.1 uncultured Alphaproteobacteria bacterium
GAACAGCTGGAGGCCCGCCGCGGCTGAACCAGAGCGGGACCGCCGCAGACCCCCTCACCCGGCTTCGCCGGGAGCTCCCCCTTGGGGGAGCACTTAAGCGCACTAATTCCTCCCCCCAGGGGGAGGTGGACCGCGCAGCGGGCCGGCGGGTGTCAACGGCCTTGGCCCTTGCGCATAGGGGCCTTTCACGGACAGGATGGGGGAAAGCGGGAGGCGCAGGAGATGGATCGACCCCATGACAGGGCCCTGAGGGCGAGGGCTGAGGCCGTGATCCCCGGGGGCATGTTCGGCCACCAGTCCACCGCCCTCCTGCCGGACGACTATCCCCAGTACTTCGTGAAGGCCAAGGGCGCCCATCTCTGGGACGCCGACGGCGGCAAGGTGCTCGACCTCATGTGCGCCTACGGCCCCAACCTCTTCGGCTATGCCGACGAGGCCATCGACGCCGCCTTCCTGGCCCAGCTGCGGCAGGGCGACACCCTGACCGGGCCGGCGCCGGTCATGGTCGAGCTGGCGGAAACCCTGGTCGACATGATCGGCCACGCCGACTGGGCCCTGTTCTGCAAGAACGGCGGCGACGCCACGACCATGGCCCTGACCGTCGCCCGGGCCCAGACCCGCCGAAAGACCGTCATCCGCGCCCGGGGCGCCTATCACGGCTCGACCCCCTGGTGCACCCCGCGCACAGCCGGCGTCCTGGAGTCGGACCGGGCGCACCAGATCCTCTGCGACTACAACGACCTGGCCAGCCTGGAGGCGGCTGTGGCCGAGGCCGGAGACGATCTCGCCGCCATCTTCGCCGCCCCCTTCCGCCATGACGCCTTCATCGACCAGGCCGAGCCCGACCCCGCCTACGCCGCCCGCGCCCGGGAGCTTTGCGACCGGACGGGTGCCCTCCTGGTCCTCGACGAGGTCCGGGCAGGCTTCCGCCTCAGCCGGGACTGTTCCTGGTCGCGGATCGGCGTCGAGCCGGACCTGTCGACCTGGGGCAAGGGCCTGGCCAACGGACACGCCCTTTCGGCTCTCCTGGGCTCGGACAGCGCCCGCAAGGGGGCCGAGGCCATCTACGCCACCGGCTCCTTCTGGTACCAGGCCGCCCCCATGGCCGCGTCCCTTGAGGTCCTGCGCCGCATCCGCGAGACCGACTACCTGGAGCGGCTGGAGGCCCTGGGCCAGCGCCTGTCCTCTGGCCTGGCCGAGCGGGCCGAGGCGGCGGGCCTGGGCTTCCGGATCACCGGCCCCGGCCAGATGCCCCTCTTCCTGTTCGACGAGGACCCGGACCTGAGGAAGGGCTTCTTCTGGTCCAGCGCCATGCTGGCGCGGGGGGTCTACGTCCACCCTTGGCACAACATGTTCCTCTGCGACGCCATGACCGAGGCGGACATCGACCAGGCCCTCGACGCTGCCGAGGCGTCCTTCGCCGAGCTTCGCAAGGCCGCCCCCGGCCTCGCTCCCGTGGCCAAGATGGCCTTCCTTTCCCAGACCCGGTGATCCCATGACCCCCGAAGAGTACGCCGGCCTCGACGGCCTTGGCCTGGCCGAGGCCATCCGCAAGGGGCAGACCACGCCCCTGGAGGCCGTCGACGCCGCCATCGCCATCATCGAGCGCCACAACCCCGCGCTGAACGCCGTGGTTCACACTGCCTTCGACGAGGCCCGGCAACAGGCCCGGGGCGACCTGCCGGACGGCCCCTTCCGGGGCGTGCCCTTCCTGATCAAGGACCTGGCCATGCCCGTGGCGGGCTGGCCCCGCACCTCGGGCAGCCGCTTCGCCCGGAACATGGTCGACCGCGAGGATGGTGGCCTGACCACCCGCTACCGCCGGGCCGGCGTCATCCCCCTGGGCAAGACCAACACGCCGGAATACGGCATCACCGGCACGACCGAGAGCGCCCTCCTGGGCCCCTGCCGCAATCCCTGGAATCCCGGTCACATCGCTGGAGGCTCCTCGGGCGGATCGGCGGCCGCTGTGGCCTCGGGCATGGTTCCCATGGCCCACGCCAGCGACGGCCTGGGCTCGATCCGCATCCCCGCCGCCTGCTGCGGCCTGGTGGGCCTGAAGGGCACCCGGGACCGGATCCCCAACCTGCCGGACGGCTTCGACTACGCCGCCGGCTTCGTGGTCGACCACGTGGTCACCCGCACGGTGCGCGACAGCGCCGCCATGATGGACGCCACCGATACGCCCGAGCCCGACAGTCCCTACCCCGCCCCGCCCAAGGCGGGGCCCTTCCTGGACGAGGTGGGCCGCGCACCGGGACGCCTGCGCATCACCTGGTCGTCGGAAACCGTCTCCGGCCGGCCCATCGACCCCCAGGTCCAGGCGGCCCTGGAGCGCACCGCCGACCTCCTGCGCCGTCTCGGTCACGACGTGGTCGAACAGGGCCTGGGCATCGACTACCGCGCCCTCTACGCCGCCCGGGGCCCCGTCTCGGGTGCCAACTTCGCCGCCGGCATGGCGCGGCTGATCGAGCAGGTCGGCCGCGAGCCTGAGCCGGATGAGCTGGAGCCCCTGACCTGGGTCTCCCTCAAGGGCGGGCGCAAGGTGACCGGCGAGATGGCCCTGCGGTCCCTGCAGGAGCTGCGCATGCTGAACCGGGCCACCCTGGCGGCCTTCCGCGACCGCGACGTCCACCTGACCCCGGTGCTGGGGACCCCGGTGCCGGAGATCGGCTTCATCGACCCGGTCAACCTGGAGCCGAAGGAGGTCAATCGCCGGCAGGGCCAGGTCTTCCCCTTCACCCCCCCCTTCAACTTCTCGGGCCAACCCTCCCTGTCCCTGCCCCTGGAGACCACGGCCGACGGCCTGCCGGTCGGCATGATGTTCACCGCCCGCTATGCCGACGAGGCCACCCTCTTCCGCCTGGCCGGCCAGCTGGAGCGCGAGGCGCCCTGGGCCGGACGGCGGCCGGGACTGTGGGCTTGAGGGGACTGCCAAGGCGCGACTGGCTCACCCTGGCGGCGATCAATGGCTTCTCCGCCATCGCCATGGGGGCCTTCGCGGCCCACGCCGTGAAGGACCCGAAGGCCGCCGAGTGGATCCGGACAGGGGCCCAGTACGCCTTCTGGCACACCATGGCGACCTTCGCCTCGGCGGCCCTGATGGGCATGGGCGCCCCCCGCGCCCGCTTCGCCCCGGCCTTCTTCCTGACCGGCTCGGTGATCTTCGCCGGGACCCTCTACGCCATGGCCTTCGGCGCCCCGCGCTGGCTGGGGGCGGTGACGCCGGTGGGTGGGGTCTTGTTCCTCTGCGGCTGGGCCTGGCTGGCGGTGTCGGCCCGCGACCTGGACCGAACCGACCCCCGTTGACCCCCTCAGTCAGCTTCGCTGACAGCTCCCCCTTGGGGGAGCAATTGGTTCTGTAATTCCTCCCCATCAGGGGGAGGTGGACCGGGGCAAAGCCCCGGGCCGGAGGGGGTCAGCTGAGGCCGCCGCGCGCGCCTAGACCCGCGCCGTGCCCTTCAGCGCCAGGGTCCTCAGGGCCAGAGCCGAGCCGGTCATGGCCAGGAATAGGGTCACGGCGACGGGCCGGGCCGAGCCATCCCCCAGGGCCCCCGTCAGGGCCGAGGCCAGGGCGCCCGCGGCGAAGGACGCCGAGCCCATCAGGGCCGAGATGGAGCCCGCCCGGCGAGGGTCGACGTTCAGGGCGCCGGCCATGGTGTTGCCGGCCATGAAGCCGTAGCTGGACAGGACCAGGAAGATCAGGGGCAGGACGCTCCACATCCCGCCCCAGCCTGTGAAGGCGGCGAGGAGCAGGAGGGCCGAGGCGGCCACTCCGGCCAGGCTGGCGGCCTTGAGCACCTGCTCGGGGGTATAGCGCAGCAGGAGCTGGCGGTTGATCTGGCCGGCGCCGATCACGCCGGCGGCGTTCAGGCCAAAGACCCAGCCAAAGATGGAGGCCGGTATGCCCCAGACGCCGATCAGCAGGCCCGGCGAGGCGGAGATCCAGGTGAAGAGGGTCGCTCCATTCAGCCCGCCCGCCAGGGCATAGCCCACCAACCGCTTGTCCCTCAGAAGGGCGCCCAGGGCCGCCAGGGGCGATTCCGAGCGGGCCTGGAGGGCGGTGGCCTCGGACCGGGACTCCTCCAGGCGGAACAGGGTCGCCAGGCCCACGGCGACGCCGAACAGGGCCAGGGCCCAGAAGTTGGCGCGCCAGCCGCCCAGTTGCAGAAGGACCCCGCCCAGCAGGGGGGCGAGGATCGGCGCCAGCCCCATGACCAGGGTCAGGAGAGACAGCATCCTCGCCGTCTCGGTATGGTCGAAACGGTCGCGCACCACGGCCCGGGCCACCACCCCGCCGGCGCAGCCGCCCAGGGCCTGGACGAACCGGGCGGCGATCAGGAAGTCTGCCGAGGGCGCCAGGGCGCAGGCGCAGGAGGCCAGGACGAACAGGGCCACGCCTGCCAGGATCGGTCCCTTGCGGCCCAGACGGTCCGACGCCGGGCCGTAGAAGAATTGGCCGATGGCCATGCCGGCGAGGAAGGCCGAGACCGTCACCTGGGTGCGGGCACCGCTGACCCCCAGGTCCGCGCCGATGGCCGGCAGGCTGGGCAGGTACATGTCGATGCCCATGGGCGCGAAGGCGGTCAGGGCACCCAGCAGGACCACCAGGCCCCAGCCCGTGCCGGAAGGTCGCGCCGTCCCGCCTGCCGCCCCGCCCGTCATCCCGCCCGCTCCCCTCGCCTTCCGCCCTTGCCATACCCCCGCCCGGTCTGGCCAAGATAGGGGAAATTTTGCAGGAGCCCCGAATGTCCGCACTCGCCCGCCAGATGCCCCCGGTCGCCACGGCCCAAGTCAACGGGATCGACATGGCCTATTACGAAGTCGCCCGCGGCCAGGGCGTGCCGATCGTCTTCTGCCATGGCTTTCCGGAACTGGCCTTCTCCTGGCGCCATCAGCTGAGGGCCTGCGAGGCAGCGGGCCAGTGGGCCATCGCCCCCGACCAGCGCGGCTATGGCCTCACCTCCCGGCCGGACAAGATCGAAGACTATGACATGGAGCACCTGGCCGCCGACCTGGTGGCCCTCCTGGACCATCTGGGCATCGAGAAGGCGGTGTTCTGTGGCCATGACTGGGGCGGCTTCGTCGTCTGGCAGATGGCCCTGATGCACCCCGACCGGGTCGCCGGGGTGATCGGCCTCAACACCCCCTTCACGCCCCGCGGCGACTATGACCCCATCGCCTCCATGCGCTTCGCCTTTGGCGAGGACATGTACATCGTCTGGTTCCAGAAGCCGGGCGAGGCTGACGCCGCCCTGGGCAAGGACGTCGACAAGACCATGCGCTTCTTCATGCGCCGCCCGCCCGAGGACCAGCCCATGCCCCCCAGCGGCGGCCTGTCCATCGACAGGAACTCCAGCCCCGCCACCACCTCCACCTTCGCCTTCCGCGACCTGCTGGCCGAGTGGGACAAGTCCGACACCGCCAACCAGATGCTGACCCCCGACGAGCTGGCCGCCTTCGTCGAGACCTTCGAGGCCACCGGCTTCACCGGCGGCATCAACTGGTACCGCAACTTCACCCGCAACTGGGAGCGCTCGGCCCACCTGCCCAAGCGCATCGACCACGTCCCCTGCCTGATGATCTGCGCCGAAAAGGACGCCGTCCTGCCCCCCTCCATGGCCGACGGCATGGAAGACCGCATCGCCCACCTGGAAAAGGCCCTGGTCATGGGCTCCGGCCACTGGACCCAGCAGGAAAAGCCCGAAGAGGTGAACCGCTACATCCTCGACTGGATGGGCAGGAAGTTCGGGGGGTAAGGGGCCAGGGCTCCTAGAGGGAGACGATTCGCCTTGCCATCAGGGCCTTGGTCTACAATCCTCCGTCTGCACATGCTGGGAATGAAGGCATCCCTTCAGTCCAAGGTCGGTCATGCAGCCAAGCGGGGTGAACTCAAATGAACATGCTTGAAGCTGTCACGGCCGTATTCAGGAATTATGCCGACTTCAGTGGCAGAGCGCGAAGATCTGAATATTGGTTCTCTTTTCTCACTTATCAAATATTTACTCTCACTTATCTAATATTTACTCTGGCAGTTTCGGCAGGCTTCTCGGCATCTGAGAGATCTCAAATCGCTCTGGCGAACATTCTTTTGTTTTTTCTTGCTCTTTTTGGACTTGGAACATTCCTGCCAATGCTGGCGGTCCAGGTACGTCGCTTGCACGATATCGATAAATCCGGTTGGAATATTCTCTGGTTCAACATTCCGCTTGTTGGCTCCATTCTCATGATTGTCTGGCTCTGCAGGCGTGGGACCGTCGGGGACAATCGCTTTGGTCCTGATCCGCTTGCTCAGACCACGGGCGAGATCGGGCTCTGATACGCCTCAGGAATCCTGACGGCTCCTGATCTGGCGGACCCGCTGGCGAAGGTCTAGGAGGGGATATGAGCAGTGATCCCTGGTCCCCCACCTTCTCCAGTTCCGCCGGCCGCCGGGGCCTGTTCCGGGAGGTCGAGCCCTTCGCCCGCGGGCGGATGCCCACCGAGGGCGTCCACGAGATCTACTTCGAGGAATGCGGCCGGCCCGACGGGCGGCCCTGCATCATCCTGCACGGCGGCCCGGGCGGGGCGATCAACCCCACAATGCGGCGGTTCTTCGACCCCGACCGCTGGCGGATGGTGCTGTTCGACCAGCGCGGCTGCGGCCTCTCC
>CAIWHQ010000005.1 GCA_903912465.1 uncultured Alphaproteobacteria bacterium
CGCCGAACAGGTCGGTCTCGCACTCCTCGCGGAAGGTGGTCTCGATCACGCCCGAGCGGCCGCCGCCGATGGCCGAGGCGTAGGCCAGGCCGAAATCCAGGGCGTTGCCCGTGGGGTTCTGGTGGATGGCGATCAGGCAGGGCACGCCGCCGCCCTTCTCGTACTCGCCGCGCACGGTGTGGCCGGGGCCCTTGGGGGCGATCATCAGCACGTCCACGCTGGCCTTGGGCTCGATGAGGTTGAAGTGGATGTTCAGGCCATGAGCGAACAGCAGGGCCGCGCCGTCCCGCAGGTTGGGGGCGATCTCGGCGTTGTAGATGCCGCGCTGCAGCTCGTCGGGCGCCAGCACCATCAGGGCGTCGGCCCACTTGGCGGCCTCGGCCACGCTCATCACCTTCAGGCCGTCTGCCTCGACCTTGCGGGCGGTGGCGGAGTCGGGCCGCAGGGCGACGGCGACGTTCTTCACGCCGGAGTCGCGCAGGTTCAGGGCGTGGGCCCGGCCTTGCGAGCCATAGCCTACAATGGCGATCTTCTTGTCCAGGATGCGGGCGAGGTCGGCGTCGCGATCGTAATAGACCCGCATGGGCGGTCTCCTTTGGACAAGACGGGCACAGAGCCCCTCGGGCGCCTGCGCGGAAGTGCGCCGCACAAAGGGGAAATTTCCCGCCGCGTCAAGCAAGGCCGGCCCTCCGGGCGATGCGCCGGAGGGCCAAAGCGCCGTCACCAGAAGAGGCTGAAGGCCACCTGGACGATGCGCCCGGTCCACAGGTCCACCAGGACGGCGTCGCGTCCCAGCCGCACCCAGGTGTAGCCGACCGGCGGGATCGGCAGGCCATAGGTCCACCAGGAGTCGATCCGGTAGCGCGGCGTCCACCAGGTCCAGGGCAGGACCTCGCCATAGGACCACCGGCGGTAGGCATAGCCCGGAGGCGCCACCCAGCGGTCGGCCCGATAGCGGTAGGGCGGGGTCCAGACCGGCGGATACCACCGGGGATCGTAGCGCGGCGGGCGTCCACCCGGATGCGGGGGCGGGCGGGGACCGCCAGGGCGGTATCCATCGGGGCGGTATCCATCCGGGCGGTAGCCGTCGGGGCGGTAGCCATCGGGCCGGTAACCGCCAGGCCGGTAGCCATCAGGCCTGTAACCGCCGTTCCCGTAGTAGCCGTTGCCGTAGCCCCCATTCCCGTAACCATCATAGCGACGGTCGTCCTGGCGGTCGCCGTCCCGGTCCGGCTGGCGGTCTGGTCGGGAGTCGGGGCGCGAGTCGGGGCGTGAGTCTGGGCGGGAGTCGGGCCGGGGCGGGGGACGGGTATCGGGCCGGGGGTCGGGCTGCACGTCCCGGGGCTGGCCATAGCGCCCCCAGGCCTCGGGCCGGGCCCCGCCCCTGGGGTCCGGGCCGGCCATGGGCGGTGAGGGCGGGGCGGGCGGCACCGGCGCGGCGAAGGCCTCGGGAGGCGGCGGGCCCCTCATGGCCCGGGCGTCAGGGCGGGGTCCGTCCTCCCGGGGGCGCTGGAAGTCGTCGCGCGGGTCTGGCCGCCCGGAATCACCGTCGACCTCCTGCCCTGCGGCCGGAGGCGCGAGGGCGAGTCCCGCCGCCAGGGCGAGCGTCAGGGCGAGCCCAAGGCCGGGTGCCCGGGAAGTCGCGCTGGCGGAATGCCTGAACATGGTCCTTACCTCCGGTCCTGCAGAGCGGATCTTCGCTCCGACGGTTGTCGCCCCCGTGCGCATAGGATTAGGAAGGTCAAGCTGAACCGGGCTTGAACGCCCACCCCCCAGGAGGGAATTCGTCCATGCCCGCCCTGCCCCAGGACGTCATCAACTATTGGCGCAACGCTGGCCCCCGCCGCTGGTTCCGCAAGGACGCAAAGTTCGACGAGGCCATCCGCCTGCGCTTCGAGCCGGTCCACTTCGCCGCCGCCCGCGGGCAGTACGACGACTGGGCGCTGGAGGCCGAGCCGGCCCTGGCCCTTATCCTCCTGCTCGACCAGTTCCCCCGCAACCTGTTCCGGGACAGCGCCCACGCCTTCGCCACCGACGGCAAGGCCCGGCGGATCGTGCGCCTGGCCCTGCGCCGGGGCTTCGACCTGCAGATCGAGCCCGAGCTGCGCCACTTCGTCTACATGCCCCTGGAGCATTCCGAGGAGCTGGAGGACCAGGTCGACTGCGTGCGCCTCATCCAGGCCCTCTGCGCCGAGACCGGTGATGGCGAACTCCTGCGCTTCGCCGAAGTGCACCGCGACATTATCCAGAAGTTCGGCCGCTTCCCCCACCGCAACGCCGCCCTGGGCCGCGAGACCACCCCGGCCGAGATGGCCTTCCTGAACGAGGGTGGATTCGCCGGATGACGAGGCCCTTGCAAGCCGTCTAGGGTCTCCGTGGAGAGACTCACCCATGAACGCCCCCGCCCAGATTGCCGACGACGACACCGCCCGGGAGACCGCGCCGGCGCTGGAGCAGCCCTATCTCGACCTCCTGGCCGACATCCTGGCCAACGGCGTCGACCGCCCCGACCGTACAGGGGTCGGCACGCGGGGCGTCTTCGGCCGGCAGATGCGCTTTGACCTGTCGCGCGGCTTTCCCCTCCTGACCACCAAGACCGTCCACCGCCGCTCCATCGTGGTCGAGCTGGTCTGGTTCCTGCGCGGCGAGACCAACGTCCGCTGGCTGCAGGAGCGCGGGGTCAGCATCTGGGACGAATGGGCCGACGCCGAGGGTGAGCTGGGGCCCGTCTACGGCCGCCAGTGGCGCTCCTGGGCCGCGCCCGACGGCCGGGTCATCGACCAGATGGCGGCCCTGGTCGAGGGGCTGAAGCGCAGCCCCGAGAGCCGCCGGCACATTGTCACCGCCTGGAACCCGGCGGACGTGGACGACATGGCCCTG
Organism: uncultured Alphaproteobacteria bacterium; assembly: GCA_903912465.1. Taxonomy (GTDB): domain Bacteria; phylum Pseudomonadota; class Alphaproteobacteria; order Caulobacterales; family Caulobacteraceae; genus Phenylobacterium. The sequence goes on from CAIWHQ010000005.1 coordinate 2,881, forward strand.
CCCCCCTGCCACTGCCTCTTCCAGTTCCACGTGGCCAATGGGCGGCTGTCCTGCCAGCTCTACCAGCGCTCCGCGGACGTCTTCCTGGGCGTGCCCTTCAACATCGCTTCCTATGCCCTCCTGACCCACATGGTGGCAGCGGTGACGGGGCTCCAGGCCGGCGACTTCGTCCACACCCTGGGCGACGCCCATCTCTACCTGAACCACCTGGACCAGGCCCGGGAGCAGCTGACGCGCGCGCCCCTGCCGCCGCCCCGGCTGGAGCTGGCGCCCCGGGAGGACCTCTTCGCCTTCGAACCCGGCGACGTGAAGTTCCGCGGCTACAAGGCCCATCCGGCCATCTCCGCCCCCATAGCGGTCTGAGGGGCGTGACCACGCCCATCCTCACCGCCGGCCCTATCGCCCGGGCCCGCAACGGCGTCATCGGCCGGGCCGGCGCCCTGCCCTGGCGGCTGAAGTCCGACCTCGCCCGCTTCCGCGCCCTGACCATGGGCAAGCCGGTCATCATGGGCCGGCTGACCTGGGAGAGCCTGCCCCGCAAGCCCCTGCCCGGGCGCACCAACATCGTCCTGTCCCGGGACGCCTCCTATGCCCCCAACGGCTGCGTGGTCTGCGAGGACTTCTCCGAGGCTGCTTCCATCGGCCGCGAGCAGGCCGAGGAGGACGGCGCCTCCGAGGCCTGCGTCATCGGCGGTGCCTCCCTCTTCGCCCTGGCCCTCCAGCGCGCCCGGCGCATCTACCTCACCGAGGTCCACGCCGACGTGGAGGGCGACGTCTTCCTGCCCCCCTTCGACGAGAGCCGCTGGCGCGAGGTCCGCCGCGAGGACCTCCCCGCCGGCGAGGACGACGAGTTTCCGGTGACCTTCCGGGTGCTGGAGCGGGGCTGAACCCCTTCCCCTCGCCGCCCCCCTCGACCATAGTCGCCACAGAGCAAAGCCGGGAGGAGACAGGCCATGGACCTGCAGTTGATCGCCGAGGACTTCCAGTTTCCGGAAGGCCCCATCGCCATGAACGACGGCTCGGTGATCCTCACCGAGATCAAGCGCCAGACCCTGACGCGGGTGAAGCCCGACGGGTCCAAGGAGATCCTGGTCAACACCGGCGGCGGGCCCAACGGGGCGGCCATCGGCCCGGACGGCGCCATCTACATCACCAACAACGGCGGTTCCTTCGAGTGGCTGGACAACCAGGGCATGACCATCCCCGGCCCGACCCCACCCTCGCACACCGGCGGTTACATCCAGCGCTTCGACCTCAAGACCGGCGCCCTGACCACCCTCTACACCGAGTGCGACGGCCAGAAGCTGGTGGGCCCCAACGACCTGGTCTTCGACCGGCAGGGCGGCTTCTGGTTCTCCGACCACGGCTGCTCGACCCCCGAGGGCCGCAAGTTCGGCGCGATCTACTATGCCAAGATCGACGGCAGCCACATCAGCCGCCAGCGTGACCACCTGATCTCGCCCAACGGCATCGGCCTCTCCCCCGACGAAAAGGTCGTCTACCTGGCCGACACCAACCTTGGGCGGCTCTGGGCCTTCGACGTCGCCGAGACCGGCGTGCTGGGGCCGCCGGACGGCTTCGCCCCGGGCCGCGTCGTCTGCAACCTGCCCGGCTACCAGCTGCTCGACAGCCTGGCGGTGGAGGCCGGCGGCAAGGTCTGCGTGGCCACCATCATCAACGGCGGGATCACCGCCTTCGACCCGGACGGCTCGGTGGAGCACTTCCCGGTGCCGGACCTGGTCACCACCAACATCTGCTTCGGCGGGGCGGACATGCGCACGGCCTGGATCACGGCCTCAGCCACGGGCAAGCTCTACCGCGCCACCTGGCCCCGGCCGGGCCTGAAGCTCAACTTCAACGCCTGAGACCTGGATGCCCCGCGCGCCGGACCCCCGCGAGCCCCTCATTGTCGCCAGCTTCGAGCTGGCGGCGGAGCGGTGCGAGGACCTGACTCCCCTCGTCTACGCGCGCCTGTTCCGCGAGCAGCCCGAGATGGAAATCCTCTTCTGGCGGGACCAGAACCACCAGATCCGCGGCGAGATGCTGACCCGGGTGATCCAGGCCATCCTCGATTTCGTGGGTGAGCGCCTCTATGCCTCCACCCTCATCCAGAGCGAGGTGGTGGTCCACGAGGGCTATGACGTGCCGCCGGAGGTCTTCCGCATCTTCTTCCGCACGGTCCGCGACGCAGTCTGCGAGGTGTGCGGCCCCGACTGGACGGGCGAATGGGACGCGGCCTGGGAGAGCCTCCTGGCCGACCTGGACTACTACGTCACCCATCCCGACCAGGCCACGACCGCAGCCCTGGCCTGACCGGGAGGGCGAAGGGGCCTCAGGACAGGCTGGCCATGGCGGTACGCTCGAAGTTCATCAGTTCGTCATTGCGACCCTGGTGGATCTTTACCGCCCAGTTCGGGTCCTGAAGCAGGGCCCGGCCCACGGCCACCAGGTCGAACTCTTCGGCCTCGAGCCGCCGCAGCAGGTCGTCGATGGAGGCGGGCTGCGAGGCCTCACCGGCATAGGAGGCCACGAACTCTCCGGACAGGCCCACCGAGCCTACCGTGATGGTCGGCACGCCGGTCAGCTTCTTGGCCCAGCCGGCGAAATTCAGGTCCGAGCCCTCGAACTCCGGCTCCCAGAATCGGCGCTGCGAGCAGTGCAGGATGTCGGCGCCGGCGTCAGTCAGGGCGGTCAGCCAGGCCTCGAGGGCCTTGGGCGTCGGCGCCATCTTCGCCGTGAAGTCCTGCTGCTTCCACTGGCTGATGCGGATGATCACCGGATAGTCCGGGCCCACCGCCTTGCGCACGGCCCGCAGGATGTCGCCGGCGAAGCGCGCCCGGCCCGGCAGGTCCTTCGAACCATAGGCGTCTTCGCGTTCGTTGGTGCCGTCCCAGAAGAACTGGTCGATCAGGTAGCCATGGGCGCCGTGCAGCTCCACGGTCTCGAAGCCCAGCCGCTTGGCGTCCCCCGCCGCCCGGGCGAAGGCGTCAATGGCGTCGGCCACGGCCTCTTCGCTCATGCCCTCGCCGAACTTCTTGCCCGGGCTCGACAGGCCCGAGGGGCTGTCATAGCCCCCGGCCGGGTTCCATTCCGGGTCGCGCGAACGCACCGCGCCCACGTGCCAGAGCTGGGGCGCGATGGCGCCGCCCTCGGCGTGCACCTCATCGGCCACCCGCTTCCATCCGGCGAGTTCCTTCTCGCCGTGGAAGCGCGGGACATTGCGGTCGTTCAGCGAGGCGGCGCGACCCACGCCCGTGCCCTCGGTGATGATCAGGCCCACCTCGGCTGCGGCCCGCCGGCGGTAGTACTGGGCCACCTCCTCGGTCACCACGCCGTCGGGCGAGAAGGACCGGGTCATGGGCGCCATGACCAGGCGGTTCTTCAGGTTCAGGCCCTTGAAGGACCAGGGCTGGAAGAGGGCTTCGGCGGCCATGGGTGGCGTCTCCTGCATCGGGCCCGCCATGGCGGACCCCGGTTTCAGTGTTTCGGGGCGACCTTATGCACCGTCCCCGCGCCGACGTCAGGCGAAAATCCGGGTCCGATCGGAGGCAAGGTCGGCTTGCTTTTCGGCATCGTCTTCGCCATGTTCTGAACAATGCTCAAATTGACCGCGACCCCTGTCGTCGCGGCACGCCGGATCGAGGAGTTTCCCATGAGCGACGGAGCCGTTGACCTGAAGGCCGAGGCGCGCGCCCGGGCCTATTCCATGCCCCTCGAAGACATCAACGTCGCTGACCCCGAGCTCTTCAGGACCGACACCCAGTGGCCCTATTTCGAGCGCCTGCGGAAGGAGGACCCGGTCCACCTGCACCCGCCCGAGCATCATGAGAACGGTGCCTTCTGGTCGGTGACCCGGTACAACGACATCATGGCCGTGGACACCAACCACGGGGACTTCTCGTCCGAACCGTCCATCACCCTGGCGGATCCGACAGACGACTTCACCCTGCCCATGTTCATCGCCATGGACCAACCCAAGCATGACCTGCAGCGCAAGACGGTCAGCCCGATCGTCTCGCCCCAGAACCTGCACCTGATGGAACCCCTGATCCGCAGCCGGATCCAGAACACCCTGGACAACCTGCCCATCGGCGAGCCCTTCGACTGGGTGGACCGGGTCTCCATCGAGCTGACGACCCAGATGCTGGCCACCCTCTTCGACTTCCCCTTCGAGGACCGTCGCAAGCTGACCTTCTGGTCCGACGTCGCCACGGCCGACAATTCGTCCAAGCACTTCAAGACCGATGACCCGGAAATGGAGCGTCGCGGCTACCTCTTCGAGTGCGTGGACTACTTCACCCGGCTCTGGAACGAGCGGGTCAACGCCGAGCCCAAGGGCGACCTGATCTCCATGCTCGCCCACGGCGAAGCCACGCGGAACATGGACCGCATGGAGTACCTGGGGAACCTGATCCTGCTGATCGTCGGCGGCAACGACACCACCCGCAATTCCATGACCGGCTCGGTCTACGCCCTGAACCAGTTCCCGGACCAGTTCGCCAAACTCAAGGCCAACCCGGACCTCATCCCCTCCATGGTCTCCGAGACCATCCGCTGGCAGACCCCCCTGGCCCACATGCGGCGCACCGCCCTGCGGGACGTGGAGTTGGGCGGCAAGACCATCCGCAAGGGTGACAAGGTCATCATGTGGTACGTCTCCGGAAACCGGGACGAAGAGGTCATCGAGAACCCGAACAGCTACATCATCGACCGCGAGCGTCCGCGCCAGCACCTGTCCTTCGGTTTCGGCATCCACCGCTGCGTGGGTAACCGCCTGGCCGAACTGCAGCTGAAGATCCTCTGGGAAGAGATCCTCCAGCGCTTCCCGGAAATCCAGGTCGTCAGCGAGCCTGAGCG
>CAIWHQ010000006.1 GCA_903912465.1 uncultured Alphaproteobacteria bacterium
CTGTCGAGCCAGACCTTCTTCGAAGGCTGGACCGGTGAGGGCGAGGCCGGAGGCTTCATCTCGACCGGCAACGCCGAGGAGAACGGCCTCGCCGTCGGCCTGGGCCTGAAGAAGGAATCTCTGAAGTGGCGGCACCGGGTCGACGGGATCGTCGACTACAGGAGCACGGAAGGGACCACGACCAAGGAACGCTATTTCCTCGGCTACGAGGGCAACTACAAATTCACGGACCGGTTCTACGCCGTGGGCGCGGTGAGCTGGGATAAGGACGTGTTTGCCGGCATCGACAGCCGTTTCAGCGAGTCCCTCGGTCTCGGCTACCGGGTCATCGACCGCAAGGACCTGGTCCTCGACGTCGACGCCAGCGTGGCCGCTCGCCAGGTCGAGTATGTGCAGCCGATAGCTGCGTTTCCCGGTCAGGACCTCAGCGAGTCCACCATCGGGGGCCGACTGGGCGGCCGCCTGGTCTGGGAGATCAACGAAACCACCTCCCTGTCCGAGGTCGTCGTCGCCTACTTCGACAGCCAGAGCAACACGATCGAGTCGACCACGGCCCTCACCACACGACTGTCCGGGGCCCTGGCCGCACGGGCCTCGTTCAACATCCGGACGGAGTCGGACCCGCCTCTCGGCCGGGAGCAGACCGACACGACCACCCGGGCCGCCCTGGTCTATTCTTTCTGAGGGCGTAACGGGCCGCAGTCCCTCGCCCCCCGGGCCCCTCAGGGCATGGGGGCGAGGATGACGGCGGCGGCGAGGGCCAGGGCGGTAGCGGCGGCGAAGGCGGCCGCGGCCAGGGCCGCCCAGGCTCCGTCGTCCCGCCGGGGCGGCTGGAGCAGGGCGCGGGCCCTAGCCAACTCATCCGGGCTGACAGCGCCTCTCGGGGAATCACCGGAATCCATGGGCAGATCGTGTCCCGGGCGCTCGTCCGTGACAATCCGGCATGACAATCGTGCTTTCCCTCGGGCGAGGGTTTCACTAGGGACAGGTCCATGATCCTGGTGATCGATAACTACGACAGCTTTACCTACAACCTGGTTCACTACCTGAACGAACTGGGGGCGGAGACGCGCGTCTATCGCAATGACGACCTGTCCGCCGCCGCTGCGATCGCCCTGAGGCCGGACGCCGTGCTCCTGTCACCCGGGCCCTGTACGCCAGACGACGCCGGCATCTGCCTCGATTTCCTGCGACAGGCCCCGGAGTCCCTGCCCATCTTGGGGGTCTGCCTGGGCCACCAGTCCATCGGCCAGGCCTTCGGTGGGCGCGTGGTCCGCGCCAAGGCCCTGATGCACGGCAAGACCAGCGCCATTCAACATTCGGGCAAGGGCCTCTTCCGCGACCTGCCCGACCCCTTCACCGCCACGCGCTACCACAGCCTGGCCGTCGACGGGGGCAGCCTGCCTGACGTCCTGGAAATCACCGCCTGGACCGAGGACGGCGAGATCATGGGCCTGCAGCACCGCTCGCGCCCGATCCACGGGGTGCAGTTCCATCCCGAGTCCATCGCCACGGAAGGCGGACACAAGCTGCTCGGCAACTTCCTTGAGATGGCTGCGCGGGCCCGTGTCTGAAGCCTTTCGCCCCCTGCTGGGCCGACTTGCGGCCGGCGAGGTCATGGACGCCGCGGAGGCTGAGGCCTTCTTTTCCGCCTGCCTGCGCGGGGAACCGAGCCCGGCCCAGGTCGGTGCGGCCCTGACCGCCCTGCGCATGCGCGGCGAGACCCCCGGGGAAATCACGGCCGGCGCCCGGGCCATGCGTTCCGCCGCCGTCCGGCTGGAAGTCCCCTTTCCCACCCTCGATGTCTGCGGGACGGGCGGCGACGGCCTCCACACCCTGAACGTCTCTACCGCGGTGGCCTTCGTGGCTGCCGGCGGGGGCTTGAAGGTGGCCAAGCACGGCAACCGCGCCCTGTCCTCCAAGTCGGGGACCGCCGATGTCCTCGCCGCCCTCGGGGTCAATATCGAGGCCCATCCCGAACGCCAGCTGCGGGCGCTCGAGACCGCCGGCGTCTGCTTCCTCTTCGCCCAGGCCCACCATGGCGCCATGCGGCACGTCTCTCCCATCCGCGCGGAGCTCGGCTTCCGCACCCTGTTCAATCTGCTGGGGCCCCTGACCAATCCTGCGGGTGCCTCCCGGCAGGTGCTGGGGGTCTTTGACCCGAAGTGGCTGGAGCCTGTGGCAGAGGTCCTGCGCGACCTCGGCTCCGAGCGCGCCTGGGTCGTGCATGGCCAGGGCATGGATGAACTCACCACCACCGGGGAGACCGAGGTGGTCGAGCTGCGTGACGGGGCCCTGCGGCGCTTCACCGTCCGCCCCTCGGAGGCCGGGATCCCTGAAGGTCGCCTGGAGGACCTGGTTGGCGGGGACCCACAGCACAACGCCCAGGCCCTGCGGGCTTTACTGTCCGGGACGCCAGGACCCTATCGCCACATTGTCCTGCTGAACGCCGCCGCCGCCTTCGTCGTGGCTGACCGAGTCCGATCCCTGGCCGAAGGCGTCAGCCTGGCCGGCCAGGTGATTGACGACGGCCGGGCCCTTGCGGCCCTGGACGCCCTGGTGCGGATTTCCAACGGCCAATGACCGACATCCTCGCCCAGATCGCCGAGTACAAACGCGCCGACGTCGCCGGACGCAAGGCCCGGCGCTCGCAGTCTGAGGTGGAAGCCGCGGCCGCTGCCGCCACGGCGCCTCGGGGATTCGCCGCCGCCCTGACAGCAGCGGCACGCCCTGGCCGCCTCGCCCTGATCGCAGAGATCAAGAAGGCTTCGCCCTCCAAGGGCCTGATCCGGGAAGACTTTGATCCCCCCGCCCTCGCCCAAGCCTATGCCGCCGGCGGTGCCGCCTGCCTGTCGGTACTGACGGACGGCCCCAGTTTCCAGGGCGACGACGCTTACCTTATGGCCGCCCGGGCGGCGACCTCCCTGCCCTGCCTGCGCAAGGACTTCCTCGTGGACCCCTGGCAGGTAGCCGAATCGAGGGCCCTCGGCGCTGACGCCATCCTCGTGATTCTTGCCATGATCGATGACGGCCTCGCCGGCGAGCTCATGTTGGAAGCCGCCCGGCTGGGCATGGATGCCCTGGTCGAAGTTCACGACGCGGACGAGATGCGCCGGGCTGGCGACCTGGGCGCCCGCCTCGTCGGGGTGAACAACCGCGACCTCCGCAGTTTTGTGACCGACCTTGCCGTCACGGAGAGGCTTTCCTCTCAGGTCCCTGAAAATGCTCACCTTGTCACCGAAAGTGGCATCTTGGTCCGGGCCGATGCCGAACGGCTTGCCCGCTCGGGAGCCATCGCGATGCTGGTGGGCGAGAGCCTCATGCGGCAGGCCGACGTCACCGCTGCCACCCGGGATCTGCTCGGGGCCTAGCCGGCTTCCCCTTGAGGCCCCGCTTGACAAGTTTCGAGAACACCTGAAGAACACCCGCCGAAGTTGTTGCTTTGTTCCCTGGAGGGGGCTCCGGACATGCTGACGCGCAAGCAGCACGAGCTGCTCATGTTTATCCACGAACGTATCAAGGAGACGGGTGTCTCCCCGTCCTTCGACGAGATGAAGGACGCCCTTGATCTGGCGTCCAAGTCGGGGATCCACCGGCTGATCACGGCTTTGGAGGAGCGCGGCTTCCTGCGCCGCCTGCCCCATCGGGCCCGGGCCCTGGAGGTCGTCAAGCTTCCCCAGCAGGCCACCGCTTCGGCGCCGCCCAAGGGTCGCGGCCCCGCCCGGCTGTCCGTGGTGGACCCCGGCGAGCCGCCAGCCCTTGCGCCCCTGGCCGCCAACGACACCCGTGAGCTCTCAGTCCTTGGCCGCATCGCCGCCGGCACGCCCATCGAGGCGATCCAGCAGGAACGTGACCGCATGCACGTGCCCGAGGCCATCCTCGGTGCCGGCGAGCACTTCGTGCTGGAGGTCCAGGGCGACTCCATGATCAACGCCGGCATTCTGGACGGCGACAAGGTCGTCATCCGCCGGACCGACTCCGCCAACTCGGGCGACATCGTCGTAGCCCTGGTCATGGGCGAAGAGGCCACCCTCAAGCGCCTGCGCCGCAAGGGAGCCTCCATCGCCCTGGAAGCCGCAAACCCCGCCTATGAGACCCGTATCTTCGGGCCCGACCAGGTGGCGGTGCAGGGCAAGCTCGTGGGCCTCATCCGCGCCTATCACTGAGCCGCTGACCAGGGCCGGTGCCCCCTCAGGGGCTGGGCCCAAAGCACTCGCCAGCCGCCCGAGGGGTCCCGCCAGAGTTCAGCGGAACCGCCGCGCCTGAAGTCCTGTTCGTCGAGCACATGGGGGGCTGCACAGGGCCCATCTGGCCGCGCCGCGCGCAGGATCACCATCTCGGCGGTTGCGCAGGCTGCCGCAAACTCCTTTTCGACCTGCGCCGGTCGCCGGGTCCAGATGACCGCCACCGGAAGCTCAGCGGTCTCAGCCCGACACCCGTAGGCGCTACAGATGAAGCCCGCAGGTGCCTTTGGCGTGTCCGCCTTCAGGGCGAGCCCCCGCCGCCGGGACCAGACTTCAGCGCCGAAGCGACGGACCTCCGGCCGCAGGGCCTGGGCAGTGTCCCCCATCCGGATGGCTGCGGCAGAGGCATCCTGCGCGATCCAGAGATCGGGCGGCGGAAGCCGCGGCGCCAGGTGGACAGCCAGGGCCAGGGGGAGGCCCACCCAGCGCAGGGGGCCGCTCACAAGACAGATGAAGACGATCCCCAGGAAGGCCGCGGGAAGTGTCCAGGGCGGTGCGCTTGCCACAATGCGCTCGGCACCCGGAAGGCCGGCGAAGGTCGACGCCACGGCGTTCAGGGCGTCGATCCCGAACCCGGCGACGGAGAGCGGGAAGTCCCCCAGCCCCAGGGGCGTGAGCACCACCCCAACGGCGAGGGCCGGCATGAGCAGCAAGGTGGAGACCGGCTCGCTGAGCAGGTTCGCGGGAAGCCCGTAAACGGCCACGCGATTGAAGTGCTGAAGTGCGAAGGGGGCGGTCGCCAGCCCCGCTACCAGGGAGATCATCACCCCGGCCGCGAAGGCAGAGCGAGCGCCCTGGAACAGGCGCACCAGCAGGGGCGTCGAGATTTCTCTCACCGGGCTTGGGATCGCCTCGGCCAGGGCGACGAGGGCGGCGGTGGCGGCAAAGGACATCTGGAAACCTGGCTGGGTGACGGCCTCCGGGCGGATCAGGAGCAGCAGGGTTGCGGCGAGGGCGAGGGTCCGCAGGCTGATGGCCCGGCGGTCCGCCAGGATGGCAGCGAAGGCGGCAAAGGCGGTCACCGCCGACCTCACCGCCGGGTCCGGGGCGCCAGAGAGGACCAGGTAGCCGAGTACGGCCACGCCCCCGGCTGCGGCCGCCAGCTTGCGGCCAGACAGCCTGAGGGCCAAGGCGGGCGCAAGGGCGACGGCCAGGCGAATCAGGGCGAAGACGAAGCCTCCGACAATGGCCATATGCAGCCCCGAGATGGAGATGATGTGGGCCAGCCCCGACGCCCGCAGGGCTTCGACCTGGGCGGGTGGCACGAAGGCTTCGTGACCGGTGGTCATGGCCGCCGCCAGCCCCCCGCGGTCGGGTCCCAACTGGTCCACAAGGCGACGGGTGAGCGACCACCGGAAGGCGTTGACGGCGATCTGGAGCCTGAGGGCGGACGGCAGGTCCGTATCCCGCCGTTGCAGGCGCACAGGTTCACCGAGGGCCAGGCCGACACCGCCGACGCCCCTGAAGTAGGCGTCCCGAGCGAAGTCATAGGCACCGGGCGCAGAAGGCGGAGGCGGTGGATTGAGCAGGGCGCTGACAGAAATGCGGTCCCCGGGGGCCGGAGGCGGCGTCGACCCCCGAAGGGTCAAACGCACCCGGACCGGCGTCGCCTCGGGCGACAGGCCCGAGATCGAGACCGGCGCCAGCAGGATGCGGGGGCCGCCCTGCCCCGGGCTGGCGACATCGACCACCACGGCCTCCAGGCGGCGGACGCCCCCTGAAGCTGGCGCGATCGGCTCCCGCACCATTTCGGTCCGGATAGAGGCCGCTGCGAAGCCTACGAGGCCACAGGCCAGCAGAAGGAGCGCCCCACCGCCCCGGCGATGAGTCGCGACACTCAGGCTGGCAGCCGTGATGACGCTCGCCGCCAGGAGGGCCAGAGCCGCAGAGATCCAGGAAGGCTCCCAGGGAAGTCCGAAGTTCAGGGCAGATCCCAGGCCCAGGGCGACCGGGATCCAGAGCCCAAGGCGGCCGGCCTGCCGACCCACCTGGGCGCCAAGCCAGGCCCCGAGCCGCAGGCCCCTAGGACCCCGGGCGGCGTGCATGCTAAGAGGCGGCCCGTCGCCCCGCACAGAGGCTTCAGTCATCGGTTCCGGAACTCCCATGAGCGAACGTCAGGTCGTCACGCGCATCGCGCCCTCGCCCACCGGGTCCATGCACATCGGGACCGCCCGCACCGCCCTGTTCAACTGGCTCTACGCCCGACGGACGGGTGGAAAGTATCTGCTGCGCATCGAAGATACCGATCGGGAGCGGTCCACGGACGCAGCCGTGAAGGTGATCCTCGACGGGCTGAACTGGCTGGGCCTGGAGCCGGACGAGGCGCCGGTCTTCCAGTTCAGCCGCGCCGACCGCCACCGCGAAGTGGCGCTGGACCTCCTGGCCAGGGGTAGCGCCTACCGTGACTTCATGACCCCGGACGAACTGACCGAGGAGCGCGAGCGCGCCCGGGCTGAAGGCCGGGTGGTCCGCTCCCCCTGGCGCGACCCTGAGGGGCCTGTCGACGCCGGGCGGCCCCACGTGATCCGCCTGCGTGCGCCCCAGGAGGGAGCCACGCGGATCGACGACCAGGTCAAGGGCGAGGTGGTCTTCCAGAACGTGGACCTGGACGACCTGATCCTGCTGCGGACCGACGGGACGCCCACCTACAACCTCGCCGTCGTGGTCGATGACCACGACATGGGGGTGACCCACGTCATCCGGGGCGACGACCACCTGAACAACGCCGCCCGGCAGACGCACATCTATCAGGCCATGGGATGGGAAACGCCGGTCTGGGCTCATCTGCCCATGATCCACGGTCCAGACGGCAAGAAATTGTCCAAGCGCCACGGCGCCCAGGCGGTCAGCGAATTCGACGACATGGGCTACCTGCCCGAGGCCCTGCGCAACTACCTGGCCAAGCTGGGCTGGGGGCATGGTGACGACGAGATTTTCTCGGACGCCCAGGCCGCGGCCTGGTTCGACATCCGCGACGTGGTGGGCGCACCCGCCCGTCTGGACTGGGACAAGCTCAACCACCTGAACAATCATTACCTGCGCAAGGCCGAACCGGCGCGTCTGGCCAGCCTGGTCGAGAAGGTCCTGAAAAGCCGCGACTGGCCGGTCCATGACGGCGACGCCGAGACCCTCCTGCGCACCCTGCCCCTGGTCCGGGAGGGAGCTCCGACGGTGCTGGACCTGGCGGATTCGGTGATCTTCGCCCTGCGGCGACGCCCCCTGGACCTGCCGGAGAAGGCGCGCGCCCTGCTGACGGACGAGACCCGGGCCCGGCTCGGACGCCTGTCGAACACCCTGGAGGGATCGGAGTGGACCCTCCCCGCCCTGGAGGCGACCATCCGGGGCTTTGCCGAGAGCGAGGGCGTCGGGATCGGGAAGTTCGGACCCGCCCTGCGGGCCGTTCTGTCTGGCGGATCGCCGGCTCCGGACCTGGCGGGTGCCCTGATTTCCATCGGCAAGGCCGAAAGCCTCGCCCGGATTCAGGATGCGCTTCCTAACTAACCGTTAGTGGATATAAGGCTTTAAAATCGTGGTTTAACTTCTTCCGGAACGAGGGGATGTGATGGGGGATACGGCAAAAATCAGCGTCGAGGGCAAGACCGTCGAGCTTCCGGTACTGCGGGGAACCGACGGCCCGGCCGTGGTGGATGTCCGCAAGCTTTATGCGGAAGCAGACGTCTTCACCTACGACCCCGGCTTCACATCGACCGCCTCCTGCGAAAGCAAGATCACCTTCATCGACGGTGACAAGGGGATCCTGCTTCACCGGGGCTACCCGATCGACCAGTTGGCCGAGGAATCGACCTTCCTGGAGGTCTGCTACCTCCTGCTGAACGGCGACCTGCCCAACGCCAAGGAATTTGAGACCTTCGAGAACACGATCACGAACCACACCATGGTTCATGAACAGTTTGATCGCTTCTTCCAGGGCTTCCGTCGGGATGCTCACCCGATGGCCATCATGGTCGGTGCCGTCGGCGCCCTGTCGGCCTTCTACTACGACAGCGCCAATATCGACGATCCGCAGCAGCGCATCATTTCGTCGCATCGGCTGATCGCCAAGATGCCGACCATCGCAGCCCGGGCCTTCAAGTACTTCCGGGGCCAGCCCTTCGTCTATCCGCGCAACGATCTCTCCTATTCGGAGAACTTCCTGCGCATGTGCTTCTCGGTGCCTGCCGAGGACTGGAAGCCGAACCCGGTCCTGACCAGGGCCATGGATCGCATCTTCATCCTGCACGCGGACCATGAGCAGAACGCCTCGACCTCCACCGTGCGCCTTGCCGGTTCGTCGGGTGCCAATCCCTTCGCCTGTATCGCGGCCGGCATTGCCTGCCTCTGGGGGCCCAGCCACGGCGGGGCCAACGAGGAAGCGCTGAACATGCTGGCGGAGATCGGGACGGTCGACCGCATCCCGGAATACGTCCAGGGCGTGAAGGACCGGAAGTACCGGCTGATGGGCTTTGGCCATCGGGTCTACAAGAACTACGACCCGCGCGCGAAGGTCATGCAGCAGACCTGCCACGAGGTCCTGGCCGAGGTGGGCAACCCGGACGACCCCCTGCTGAAGGTGGCGATGGAGCTCGAGAAGATCGCGCTCAACGACCCCTACTTCGTGGAGCGCAAGCTCTACCCGAACGTCGACTTCTACTCGGGCATCACCCTGCGGGCCCTCGGCTTCCCGCCGGAAATGTTCACCGTCCTGTTCGCCCTGGCGCGCACGGTGGGCTGGATCTCCCAGTGGAAGGAAATGATCGAGGATCCGTCGCAGAAGATCGGCCGTCCGCGCCAGATCTATACCGGCGCCCCGGCCCGGGATTACGTTCCCGTCGACAAGCGCGGCTGATCCCCTAACAGCACTTCCGAGACGACCTGCGCGGCGGCCTCCGAGGGATCGGGGCCGCCGCGTCCCATTGTGTCGAGGGCTTCATCCTGCGCCGCCGCCTGGTCGCGTGAGAACCCGGGGTCCCGCAGACGACGATCCAGCTCGGCGGCGAGCCTTGGTCCCGTGCAATCCCCCTGGATAAGCTCCGGCGCCACGAAGCGCCGGGCGGCGACGTTGAACAGGACCACCCAGGGCGTCCGGATGATGAACCGGGCGAGGAAGTGGGTGACCGCCCCCAGGCGGTAGGCCACCACCATGGGAACCCCGGCCTGGGCGACCTCCAGGGTGACGGTTCCGGAACAGGCCAGGGCCAGGTCGGCAGCCTTCATGGCCTCGAGCTTCTCGGGTTCGCCCTCGATGACATGGACCCGGAAGGGCCAGCCCGCGACGGCGGCGCGCACCGCGCCCGAGACCGCCTCAGCGACCGGCAGGACCACCTGCAGTTTGGGATGGTCAGCCTTGAGCCTCCGGATCGCATCCTCGAAGGGCGGCAGGAGTCTCTGGACCTCCCCAGGCCGGCTGCCCGGCAGGACAAGCAGGACAGGCGCCGTCGGGGCAATGCCATGCCGGGCCCGGAAGGCCGAAGGATCGCAGGCCGAGAAGTCCATGTGGAGCGCGGGATTGCCGACGAAGGTCGTGGGCAGCCCCCAGGCTTCGAAATAGGGCGGCTCGAAGCTGTTGATCACCAGGAGGTGGTCGACGAGGCCCGCAAGGGACTTGGCGCGTCCGGGCCGGGTCGCCCAGACCTGGGGGGCCACGTACTTCACCAGCTTGGCCTGGGGGGCCTGTCGGCGAATGGCCCGGGCGGCCAGCCAGCTGAAGCCCCAGGAGTCGATCAGGACGACCAGGTCGGCCCGCTCCCGGACCACCGCCTCGGCCACATCCTGGGCACGGCGGCGCACCCGGGGAATGGCGAGGAGACCCTCGAGGAGGCCGAAGACCGAGATCTCAGACATGTCGAACAGGCTGTGGATCCCCGCCTCGGCCATGCGGGGGCCACCCACGCCCACCAGGCGGAGGCTGGGGCCCATCCGGGCCTGGAGCGCAAGGGCCAGGCCTGCGCCCCGGTCATCCCCGGACGGCTCACCTGCAACAAGCATGACGGTGGCCGGCGGCGCGCTCACGGGGCTTCCACGCCAAAGACGAAGAGGCCGAGCTCGTCCGCCAGGGCGATGACCGCCTCGCGTTCGAGCACCAGGGTCCGGCCGGCCTCCCCGGCAATGCCAGCCAGGCCTGCACGGGCCGCACCCCGGACCGTGGCGGGGCCCAGGGTCGGAAGATCAACCCGGGTCTCCTGGATCGGCTTGGGCGCCTTGGCGAGAACACCCCTGCGGGCACCTTCCCGACCCCGGAGGGCCGGTGCCACCTCGTCCGCGACCCGCCGCAGCATGGCGTCTGTACCCTCCTGGGCCTCGACGGCCAGGACCAGGCCGTCGCAGACCACCGCCCCCTGCCCGATGTCGAGCTCCCCGACCCGCCGGGCGATCTCAAGGGCGCGCCGAAGGTCGGCCTGCTGGGCGGCGTCGGGACGCCAGCGCCCCAGGGGGCCAGCGCCAAGGAGCAGGTCGCTCCGGGCCTCGTGGGCGCCCTCGATGGCGAAACCTTCCTTGCGGAACTCCTCCAGGACGGCCCTCAAGAGGGCGTCGTCGCCCTTCCGGGCCTCGAGGATCAGGCGCGGCAGCATGGCCACGCCCCGTAGATCGGGCTTGAGGGCGGAAAAGTCCGGGCGGGCCACGTTCCCGGCCAGGCAGACAGACGCGCACTCGGCCTGCTTGAGGACCCGGATACAGCGCCCGACCTCCGCCAGCCCCACCTCGGCCCCGGGGAAGGCCTCCATGGCCGCGTCGGCAAAGCCTCGGAGGCGCACCACGAAGAGAGGCCGGCCTGAATCCTGGCAGTGCCGGGCGATCTGCAGGGGCAGGTCACCCCCGCCAGCGATGAGGCCCAGGCGTCCGGGCACCTCGACTAGTCCTCCCGGGCCGGAAGGCAGATGGGACGATTGGCCTCATCGGCGCGGATGAAGTCGATCACCTCCATCACGGGCGCGCTGTGTCCGTAGAGGGCGAGGGCGTCCTCGATCCGTTCCTGGAAGCTGCCCTCGCGGGCGAAGAGCAGCCGATAGGCGGCCCGCAGGTGACTTATGGTCTCGCGGCTGAAGTCACGGCGCTTCAGTCCGACCAGGTTGAGGCCCTCGAGGTGGGCGTGGTTCCCCCAGACCAGGCCATAGGGGATGACGTCCTTGGTCACGGCCGCGAGACCGCCGATGAAGGCGAAGCGGCCCACCCGGCAATGCTGATGGACGGCGGCGAGACCCGACACCATGACGTGGTCGCCGATCTCCACATGCCCGCCCAGGGTGGCGGAGTGGGCCAGGATAACATTGTCGCCGACCGTGCAGTCATGCCCCACATGGCTGGTCGCCATGAACATGCCGTCATTACCGACCCGGGTGACCCCACCGCCATTGGCCGTGCCGATGTGCATGGTCACGTGCTCCCACATCTGGTTCCGGTCGCCGATGACCAGCTCGGTGGGCTCGCCCCGATAACCCGTGTGGTGGGGCGGACCGCCCAGATTCGAGAAGTTCCGCACCAGGCAGTCGGTGCCGATGGTCGTGTGGTTCTCGATGACCACATGGGCGAGAATCCGGGTCCGGGCGCCGATGCGGGCGTGCTCGCCGATCAGGCAGAACGGTCCGACGCTGACCCCCTCGTCGAGCTGGGCGCCGGGCGCGACAATAGCGGTCTGGTGAATGTCCACGGTCATTGAGGCGTCTCCACCAGCATGGCGGCGAATTCCGCCTCGGCGGCGACCTTGTCGCCAACCATGGCCCGCCCCTCGAACTTGAAGAGCCCGCCCCGGGCCCTGGCGACCCGCACGTTGAGTCTCAGGAGGTCGCCCGGCCGGACAGGGTGCCGGAAGCGGCAGTTGTCCAACGAGGCGAAGAGGATGGTCTTGCCGCGCGGGTCCACGTCGAGGGTCTTGGACATCAGGACCGCACCAGTCTGGGCCAGGGCCTCGACGATGAGGACGCCGGGCATGACCGGATACTCCGGGAAGTGCCCCTGGAAGAAGCCCTCGTTGATGCTGACCGCCTTGATCCCCACAAGGGACTGGCCGGAGACGTACTCTTCCGCCCGGTCGACCAGGAGGAAGGGATAGCGGTGCGGAATGCGCGCCAGGATCTCGTTGATATCGATGGCGTCGCCGGGGGTCTCGTCCGTCATGACTCCGCTCCCTTCCTGCGCCGGCCGGAGGACCGGGAAAGCCAGGCCACCTCGCGCAACCATTTCTGGACAGGCTGGGCCGGGAAGCCGCCCCAGGTCTCGCCCGCGGGAACATCGCGAAGGACGCCCCCCGATGCGCCGATGCGTGCGCCATCCCCGATGTTCACATGATCGGCAATGCCGGCACGACCGCCAAACTGGCAGCCATCCCCGATCGTTACGCTGCCGGAGATGCCGGCCTGGCCCGCAATCACGCAGTTCCGGCCGATACGGACGTTGTGTCCGATCTGCACCAGGTTATCGACCTTGGTGTTCTCGCCGATGACCGTGTCCTCGTAGGCGCCCCGGTCGACGGTGGTGCAGGCCCCGATCGTCACGCCATCCTGGAGGATCACCCGGCCCAGCTGGGGAATGTCGATGATGCGGGCGGATCCCGCCGTGGCCCCAAAACCGTGCTCACCGATCACGGATCCGGCAAGGATTTTC
>CAIWHQ010000007.1 GCA_903912465.1 uncultured Alphaproteobacteria bacterium
CGGACGATCCGCTCGAGGGGATAGTCCCGAAGATAGCCATAGCCGCCATGCAGCTGGAGGGCCTGGTTGGCGATGTCGAACCCGCCGTCGGTGGCGAAGCGCTTGGCCATGGCGCAGTAGAGGGTGGCGGAGGGGTCCCCGGCGTCCAGGGCGAAGGCGGCGCGGCGCACCATCAGGCGGGCGGCCTCCAGCTCGGTGGCCATGTCGGCGAGGCGGAACTGGAGGGCCTGGAAATCCGCCAGGGGCCGGCCGAACTGGCGCCGGGCGGCCAGGTGGGCGCAGGCGGTATCGAGGGCCAGGCCCGCACCCCCCAGGGAGCAGGCGGCGATGTTGATGCGCCCGCCGTCGAGGCCGGCCATGGCGAAGCGGAAACCCTCGCCCTCGGCGCCGATCCGGTTCGCCGCCGGCACCCGCACCCCGTCGAAGTGGACCATGGCGGTGGGCTGGGCGTTCCAGCCCATCTTGCGCTCCTGGGCGCCGAAGGACAGGCCGGGGGTTCCCGCCTCGACCACGAAGGCCGAGACGCCCCGGGCGCCGCCCTCCCCCGTGCGGGCCATGACCAGGTAGAGGCCCGAGGTCCCGGCCCCGGAGATGAAGGCCTTGGCGCCGTCCAGCACATAGTCGTCGCCATCGCGCACGGCCCGGGTGGAGAGGGCGGCGGCGTCGGACCCGGCGCCCGGCTCGGTCAGGCAATAGCTGGAGAGCAGCTCCATGGTGGCCAGCCGGGGCAGCCAGAGCTGGCGCTGGGCGTCATCTCCGAACCGGTCGATCATCCACGAGACCATGTTGTGGATGGAGATGTAGGCCGCCACGGACACATCGCCCCGGCTCAGTTCCTCGAAGACCAGGGCCGCGTCGAGGCGGCCCAGGCCCGAGCCGCCGACATCCTCGCGCACATAGAGGCCGGCAAAGCCCAGGGCCGCGGCGGCGCGCAGGGTCTCCACCGGAAACTCCCGGTCCTCGTCCCAGCGGGCCGAGTGGGGCGCCAGCTCGGCCTCGGCGAAGGCGCGGGCCGCCGCCTGGATGGCCGCCTGGTCGTCGTTGAGCGCAAAATCCATCCGGCTCCCCCCCAATCGAGGCTTCCCTGCCGTCTGGGGCCTTGCCGCCCATTCTGTCAATGTCGGCCTGTCAACGCCGCGCCCCAGGCCTGCGCGCCCCTTGCACCCTCCCCGCAATTGCGCGATGCCGCTGGGCATGAGCCCGACGCCCCTTGCCCCCTACCCCGCCCTGCGCCTGCGCCGCCTGCGCCAGGCCGACTGGATCCGCCGCCTGGTCCGCGAGACCGTGCTGACCCCCGCCGACCTGATCTGGTCGATGGTGGTGCACGAGGGCGAGGGCGAGGTGCCCGTGGCCTCCATGCCGGGGGTGAGCCGCCTGTCGGTGAAGGACTGCGCCCGGGCCGCCGTGGAGGCGCGCCGGCTGGGCATTCCGGCCATCGCCATCTTCCCCCACATCGACGGGGCCCGGAAGGACGCCGAGGGCAGCCTGGCGGCCGACCCGGGCGGGGTCATCCCCCGGGCGATCAAGGCCATGAAGGACGCCGCCCCCGAGGTGGGCA
>CAIWHQ010000008.1 GCA_903912465.1 uncultured Alphaproteobacteria bacterium
ACCCGCTCGAGCAGGCGCAGGGAGTGATAGTACCGGGCGCCGGGACGGATGGAGGGATAGAGGCGCGGCACGGTCTCCAGGTTGTGATTGAAGACGTCCGGGCGGGAGGCGATCACCTCCAGGGCCGCCTCCACCGGCTTGCGAAGGAAGTCCGGCGTCAGGATCTCCACCGTCGACCCCGGGGCCCGGGCGCGGATTTCCCGGACCACGGCGGCGAAATGCGCCGCCCCGCCGTCGGCCAGGTCGTCCCGGTCGACCGAAGTGATGACCACATGCTTCAAGCCCATCTTTGCCACCGCGTCGGCCACGCGGGCGGGCTCCGTCGCGTCCAGGGGCTCAGGGCGGCCAGTAGCCACATTGCAGAAGGCGCAGGCCCGGGTGCAGACCTCGCCCATGATCATCATGGTGGCGTGGGACTGGGTCCAGCACTCGCCGATGTTGGGGCAGGCCGCCTCCTCGCAGACGGTCACCAGGCCGTGGGCCTTCACGATGGCCCGGGTGGCGGCATAGCCCTCGGAACCCGGCGCACGCACCCTCAGCCAGTCGGGCTTGCGCAGGACGGGCGTGTCCGGGCGATTGCGCTTTTCCGGGTGCCGGGGACGTGGGCCCTGGCGGGTGTCGATCACGGTAGCCATGCCCCTAAATCAGCCCTACGGCGATCCGGATCAAGCGCCCCTGGCCATCACGGACTGTAACGCGCCTTTTCATTCCTGTGAGGCGTGACTACCTTCGACCTCAACAGAACAGGCGGGGAGACGGCGAATGGGCAGGCTGGGCGATCACCTCTATGGCGGCGGAACGATCTTCAGCGCCCTGGTGGAGGCAAGGGCGACCTTTGGCGCGAAGAAGCTGATCCTGGAGGACCAGGACCGCAACCCGCTCAGCTACACCGACCTGATGCGCGCCGCCTTCGCCCTGGGTCGCCGGATCGCCGCCCTCACGGAAAAGGGCGAAAGGGTCGGGGTCATGCTGCCGGCGAGTTCGGCAGGGGTGGTGACCTTCTTCGCCCTGCACGCCTTCGGCCGTGTACCGACCATGCTCAACTTCACCTCGGGGATCCGCAATCTCAAGGCCGCCTGCCAGCTGGCCGGCGTGAAGCGCGTGCTCACCGCCAACAAGTTCATCGAACAGGGCCAGCTGCACGACCTGGTCGACGCCCTCGAGACCGTCGCCACCGTCACCTATCTTGAGGATGTCCGGGAAAAGGTCGGCCTTGTGGACAAGGTCTTCGCCGCAGCGGCCGGTGCCCTGCCCCAGCAATTTGCCGCCTCGGCCCAGCCAACGGATATCGGGGTCATCCTCTTCACCTCGGGCAGTTTCGGTGTGCCCAAGGCGGTTGTCCTGACCCAGGAAAACCTGGTCGCCAACGTCGCCCAGGTGTCGACCTTCATCGACATGGATCCGGACTGGATCATGTTCAATCCCTTGCCGATCTTCCATTCCTTCGGGCTGACCGGCGGCATTCTCCTGCCCCTGCTGACCGGGATGAAGGTGTTCGAGTATCCCTCCCCCCTTCACGTCAAGCAGATCCCGGCCCTGATCAAGGACACCGGGGCCGCCCTCCTGCTGGCGACCGACACCTTCATCAACCAGTACGCCAGGGCCAGTGACAGCGATGAGCTTTCAGGCCTGAAGTATATCGTGGCAGGCGCTGAAAAGGTTCGGGAAGAAACTCACAACCTGATGCGGGATCGCTTTGGCGGCGTTCCGGTCGTCGAAGGCTATGGCGCCACCGAGGCGGCACCAATCATCGCCATCAACCGCCCGAATGACAATCGCCGCGGCACGGGTGGGGGGCTCATGCCAGGCATGGAAGCGCGCCTGGAACCCGTCGAGGGCATCACGGGCGGCGGAAAGCTCCTGGTCCGCGGGGCCAACGTCATGGCCGGCTACCTGCGTCCCGACGGCACCCTCGATGCACCTGTCGAGGGCTGGCACGACACCGGGGACATCGTCAGCCTGAGCGACGACAACTGGATCACCATCCTGGGCCGCGCAAAACGCTTCGCCAAGATCGGCGGTGAAATGGTCTCACTGACCGCTGCCGAGGACCTGGTCCTGTCCCTCTGGCCGGACAACCGCCACGCCGTGA
>CAIWHQ010000009.1 GCA_903912465.1 uncultured Alphaproteobacteria bacterium
CGGGCCGCAAGCGAGGCCGGGGGCGTTGCATCCGGCCCGGCCTTGGGCTATTCCCACGCCCTCGCGCGGCCCATCTGCGTCGCCGTTCCTGCTGGGGAATGGTGTAATGGTAACACAGCGGTTTTTGGTACCGTCATTCTAGGTTCGAGTCCTAGTTCCCCAGCCAATCCTTCCGCCTGATCCGCGCCGCAGTGCCGGAGGTCAGGCTGGAGTCAGGTCGAAAGCCACCGTCATGCGCGACTCGTCCGTCGAGAACGGGACGGTGCCGTGCCACATATAGCTCGGGAACAGCACCAGCCGGCCGGGCTCCGGGCGGACATGGTGTTCAGCGTCCAGGGGCGGTGAGGTCGGGATGGGCGGCCTCCCGAACCGGATCCACTCCTCCCGGGTTTCCCGGTCGAGGGCCTGCTGCGGTGTCTCCACGTAGAAGGCCGAGGAAATCCAGCCCTGGGGGTGGAAGTGGTCGGCGTGGAATCCGCCTGGCTTCAGCCGGACAGACCAGGCGCCCTGGATCCGGTAGTTCCCTGTCACCCGCGCCCGGTGCGGGTCGTCTCCGGGGCCCAGACCGGCCATGTAGTTCCGGATGGGGGCGTCGACGGCCTCGAAGAGGGCGGCAATCACCGGATCCTGCGAGCCGCTGAGGTTCTGCAGGGTCTGCAGGCCCCCGCGCACCGACTGGTTGATCGGTTGATGCTCGTAGACGTGAAGGGCTGTCAGGGCCGAGGCGAGGTCTGAAAGGAAGGCCTTCAGGTCCGTCCAGCCGGCAGGTGTCTCCAGGGTCTGGGCGCGGACCAGGCCCTCATAGTCATTCAGGGCGGCCGAGAGCGGATCCCCGCAGGCCCGGGCGGCGGTGGCGGCCCAGCCCAGCAGGGACTGGTCGTAGGGTGACATGGCGAGCCCTTCGCGGGCGACGGCGAGCGCAGCCTCCGGTCGCCCTGCCGCCAGGTGCAGGATGGCGGACTGGTTCAGTACGGCGCGGCTCTGCGGGGACACCGCCCTGGCGGCATCCAGCCGGGCCTGAGCCGTGGAGAGGTCGCCCGCCAGGATCGCCGCATGGGCCGCGGCCAGCTGGACATCGACGTCCCGGTCCAGGGCGTCCGCCGCCTGGACCAGCAGGGCGTCGGCCTCGCCGGGGTGTCCCGCCGCCTTCAGGATGTCGACCTTGGTCAGGAGACAGGCCCCCGGGTCGCCGCCGGCGTTGAAACAGGTGTCCATGGCCGAGAGACCCAGCCGCGCGTCTCCCCGCAGCATCCAGACATAGTTGGCGTACTCGGCGGTCAGGCGGGGGTCGGCCAGGGCGCGTTTTCGGGCCTCGACATAGGCGGCTTCCGCCCCGGCGTGATCGCCGCAGGCCATCAGGACGCGGGCGCGGACCCCCCAGGACTCCGCTCCGTCCAGCCCCAGGGCCATACCCCTGTCTATGGCGGTGCGCGCATCGTCGTGGCGGCCGAGATCGTCCAGGGCGGCGGCCAGGTTGTGCCAGGACACGGGGCTGTCCGGATAAAGGTCGGCGGCCCGGCGGCTCAGCTCCAGGGCCTCAAGGGGCCTGTGCAGCAGCTTCAGCGCCTGGGCCCGGGTGGCGAGGGCGAGGTGGTCGGGCCGGGCCTGGCCGACAAGGATCTCGGTCAGGCGGACGGCGCTGGCGGGGTCTCCGGACTCCAGAAGCGCCACCGCCTGCCTCAGGGTCGTGTCGGTCATGGTGGATGTCTCCGGGGGCGCGTCAGACAGAGAAGAAGGCGTTGCGAGCGTTCATCAGGGCCGTGATGGCCTCGCGTTCGTCCTCGGTCAGCAGGGGGTTCCAGATGTCGAGGATCATGATCACGCGCAGGGCGTCAGCGTCGTTCCAGGCCTCGTGGTCGATGGTATCGTCAAAGGCCCAGGCCTCGCCCATCCGCCAGCTCCGGGTCTCGTTACCGACCCGGAATCGGGCTGGCCCGGGCAGAATCAGGGGCAGGTGCACCAGCAGCCGGGCGTTGGTCGAGCCGGTGTGCGCCGGGATCCGGGTGCGGGCCTCAAGGGCTGAGAAGATCACGGTCGGCGCAAAGCCCGGCTGGCGGGCCAGGGGCAGGCGGTCGAGCAGGGCTGACGTCCCCGGGCACCGGCGGCAGGGCTCTTCCTGGCGCTCGCCGTCTTTCCACAGGAAGAGGGAACTCCAGAGCCGGGACTGGTTCAGCTCCTCCCACTGGTTCACCGGCGCGCCGGGCGGCACGTTGATGTAGGGGGCGAAGTCGGCATCCATGGTGGCCAGCACCCCCTCGAGCTCGCCTCGGATCATATCCGTGGCGGCCTCCAGTTCGGGGAACCAGGGAAACAGCTCCCGATCGAAGAAGGGGATGGCGGGCAGGCGGGGATAGGTCAGCAGTATGCCTTCCGAGGGATAATTGCGCGTCCTGCCGGCATAGATCTGGAGCCCCTCGTCGAACCGCGCGCCCGCCGTCCGGTCCATTCGCGCGCGGGCGGGCGCAGACCGGTCTTCGAGGAAGGCGGCGAGGGCGTCGGTGGTCTCCTCCACCACCTGCCGGGCGCGGTCGACCGCCGGCTGCAGGGTGGAGGGCAGGGGATCGGGCAGGATCTTCAGGGCGTTGCGGTAGATCTGCCAGGCCTTGCGCGGGCCCGAGAGCCGTTCAACCACCGCTGCCTTCGAGAGGAGGGCGACGAAGTGGTAGGGCTCGAGGTCGAGGGCGGCGTCGAGGGCGGCCAGCGCACCCTTCAGGTCTCCCTGCAGGCGAAGGGCCATGGCCTTCTGGAGCCGCAGGTCGATATCGCCCGGGGCCTGGCCCAGGGCCTCGTCGATAAGGTGCAAGGCGGCGGCACCGTCCCTGCGCCCCAGGGCCTGCTGGATGTCCCGGAGAAGGGCCTCGGGGACGGTCATGGCCCTGCAGCGCCCTTGCCCACGGCCCAGAGGGCGAAGGCGTACTCGACGGCCGTTTCCTTCAGGTCGTCGAACCGGCCCGCCGCGCCGGCGTGGCCGGCCTCCATGTTCATCTTCAGCAGGACCGGTCGCCCGCTCGTTGAAACCGGGCGCAGGCGCGCCACCCACTTGGCGGGCTCCCAGTAGGTGACCCGGGGATCCGACAGGCCCCCTGTCGCCAGGATGGCGGGATAGGGGCGGGGCGCGACGTTGTCGTAGGGGCTGTAGGCGGCGATCTGGTCGTAGGCCTCAGGGTCGGTCAGGGGGTTCCCCCACTCCGGCCATTCGGGGGGGGTCAGGGGCAGGGAGGCGTCGCTCATGGTGTTGAGCACGTCCACGAAGGGTACGGCGGCGATGATCCCGGAGAACAGGTCCGGGCGCAGGTTGGCGACGCCGCCCATGAGAAGTCCGCCCGCCGAGCCGCCACAAGCCACAGTATTGGCGGGACGTCCGTAGCCGTCCCGGTGGAGGTGCTCGGCGCAGGCGATGAAGTCGGTAAACGAGTTCATCTTGCGCTCGCGGCGCCCGTCCAGGAACCAGCCCCGGCCCTTCTCCGAGCCCCCGCGCACGCAGGCCCGGGCCCAGATCCACCCCCGGTCCACCAGGCTGAGGGCCCGGATCGAGAAACTGGCCTCCTGGGAGATCCCGTAGCTGCCATAGCCATAGAGGAAGAGGGGCGCCGTGCCGTCGAGCTTCTGGCCCTTGCGCATCAGGACGAAGACCGGGACCTCGGTCCCGTCCGCCGCCCGGGCGTTCAGTCGGCGGGTCTCATAACGCGAGGGATCGTGACCGGAGGGGATGTCCTGGGTCTTCACCACCGTCCGGGTCCGCTTCGCCATGTCGTAGTCGACCCAACTCCGGGGCGTGGTCATGGAGTTGTAGACGAAGCGCAAGGCGTCGGTGTCGTACTCAAGCCCCGGATCGAGATCGAGGGCGAAAGCCGGCTCGTCGAAGGCTATGGCGTGCTCCGCCCCGTCCTCGCCCCGGATGACGATCCGGTTCAGGGCATCAGCCTTTTCCAGCCGCACCAGCCAGCGGCGGAAGGCCAGGGTCCCCTCGATGAGAACCCCCGGGCGATGGGCGATGAAGTCCTTCCAGCTGGCGCGGCCTGGCGAGGCCTCCGGCGCGGAGACCAGCTTGAAGTCCACGGCACCGTCGGCGTTGGTCCGGATGATGAAGCGGTCGTTCCAGTGCTCGACGTCGTAGAGGACGCCGTCGCGGCGCGGCTCCAGGGGAACCGGCGCGGCGGTGGGTCGGTCCGCCGGGATGAGCAGGACCTCACTGGTCTCCTGGTTGCCGCAGGCGATCAGGATGAAGCGGTCCGAGGCGCTGCGGTGGACCCCGATGAAGAAGCCCTCGTCGGCCTCGGTGTAGACCAGGACGTCGTCGGCGGCGGCCCCGCGGACGGGACGGCGGTAGATCCGCGCCGGGCGGCCATTGTCGTCCCGCCAGGTCCAGAAGAGCCAGGCGCTGTCCGGCGAGAAGGTGAAGTCACCCGTCGAGCTCTCGACCGGGGAGGACAGGACCTTGCCGGTGGCCAGGTCGCGGATGAAGATCCGGTAGACCTCCGAGCCCTGTTCATCCGCCGCCCAGGCGAAGAGCCGGTGGTCGGGTGAATGGCCGGCGGCGCCCACACTGAAGAAGGCCTTGCCCTTGGCCTCGGCCTCCTCGTCCAGCAGAACCTCCTCGGCCCCGTCGCTCCGTTGCCGACGGACGTGCGCCGGGTGCTGGGCACCCGCGGCGTAGCGGGTGAAATAGACGAAGGGTCCGTCGGGCTCAGGCGCCGAGGCATCGTCCTCGCGGATCCGCCCCTTCATTTCCCTGAAGAGGGTGTCCTGGAGTCCCTCCGTCGGAGCCAGGACCGCCCGGGTGTAGGCGTTCTCGGCTTCGAGGTGCCCGCGAATCTCGGGCTTCAGGACGGCCGGGTCCCTCAGGACCTTCTGCCAGTCCTCGTCCTTCATCCACGCGTAGTCGTCGGTCCGGGTGCGGCCGAGCTGGACGATTGTCTGCGTCTCGCGTCGGGGCGAGGGCGGCCTGGGCGGCGTGTCGTAAGCCATGCGGCGGGGTGTCCCTGGCTGGGCCCTGGCGGAAGTGGACAGCGCGAGGGCGGCGGCGCCCGTCAGCCAGACTCTCCGGTTCACGTCAGGCCTCCCGCCGCCAGGAAGGGGTACCGGAGCGGCGCAGAGCCGCCCCGGCCGATGGGACTCAACCCGCGTACAGGACCGAGATGGTCTCGGCCACGCAGGCCGGCTTGGTCTCGCCCTCGATCTCGATGGTGCATTCGTTACGGATCTGCATGCCACCACCCTTGGCCTCGACGCCGATCAGCTTCTGGCGCATGCGCACGCGCTTGCCGACCCGGACCATGTTGATGAAGCGGACCTTGTCGGAGCCGTAGTTGATGCCGCGGCTGACGCCCTTGACCGGCAGCATGCCGGCGCCCAGGAAGGGGATCAGGGAGAGGGTCAGGTAGCCGTGGGCGATGGGGCCGCCCATCTCACGGGTGGCGCGCTCGACGTCCACGTGGATCCACTGGTGGTCGCCAGTGGCCTCGGCGAACTGGTTGACCCGCTCCTGGCTGATCTCCACCCAGTCCGAGACGCCGACTTCCTGACCGACAAGACCGGGCAGGTCCTTGAATTCCACGGGGTTCATGTCGCGTTCCCTTAAATGTTGCAATCGCGCCATTAGCGATAGCATCCGCCGCCGACCGTGCAAGCGGGCTTTGCCCCTGGGCCGGGTCCGCCGTAAGGAAGGTCGCCCTGCAGGAGGCCCCCGATGCAACGCGCGCTCAGCGTCAGCCGCATGACCGGCAACACGTCCACCTTCCCCGACTGGTACCAGGCAGTCGTCCGAGAGGCCGACCTCGCCGAGGTCTCGCCGACCCGCGGTGCCATGATCATCAAGCCGTGGGGCTACGGCGTCTGGGAGCGAATCCAGCAGACTCTCGACCGGCGGATCAAGGAGACCGGTCACGAGAACTGCTACTTCCCCCTCTTCATTCCCCTGTCCTTCTTTGCCAAGGAGGCCCAGCACGTCGAAGGCTTTGCCAAGGAGATGGCGGTGGTCACCCATCACCGGCTGAAGTCGGTGGACGGCAAGCTGGTGCCTGACCCCGATGCCCGGCTGGAGGAGCCCCTGGTCGTCCGGCCGACCTCCGAGACCATCATCGGCGACGCCTTCTCGCGCTGGATCAAGAGCCACCGGGACCTGCCGGTCCTGATCAACCAGTGGGCCAATGTCGTCCGCTGGGAGATGCGCACCCGCCTGTTCCTGCGCACCTCGGAATTCCTCTGGCAGGAGGGCCACACCGCCCACGCCACGGCCGAGGAGGGCCGGGAAGAGACCCTGAAGATGCTGGAGGTCTATCGGGAGTTCTCGGAGACCGTCCTGGCCATGCCCGTGCTCGCCGGCGAGAAACCCGAGAACGAGCGGTTCCCGGGCGCGGACAAGACCTTCTCCATCGAGGCCATGATGCAGGACGGCAAGGCCCTGCAGGCGGGCACTTCGCATGACCTGGGAACCCACTTCGCAGAGGCCCAGAACATCCGCTTCCAGAACGCCGCTGGCGAGCTGGTCCACTGCCACACGACCAGCTGGGGAGTTTCCACCCGGCTGATCGGCGGGGTGATCATGACCCACGGCGACGACGACGGCCTGCGCCTGCCCCCGGCCATCGCCCCCCGCCAGGTGGTGATCGTGCCCATGCTCCGCGACAAGCCCGAGGACGCCGAGGTCCTGGCGGCGGGCGAGGCCCTGGTGAAGGCCCTGGGCCAGGTCATGGCCCTGGGCGAGCCCGTCCGGGCCCTCCTCGACACCAAGGCGCAGAAGTCGGCCGAGAAGCGCTGGAACTGGGTCCGCCGCGGCGCCCCGGTGATCATTGAGCTGGGGCCCCGCGACGTGGCCGGCGGGACCATCAGCTTCATGCGCCGGGACCGGCTGCGCGATGGCGACAAGGTGGCCAGCCAGTTCCTGTCCCGCGAGGACTTCCTGGCCGGCCTGCCGGCCCTGCTCGCCGAGATCCAGCAGGGGCTCTACGACGAGGCCAAGGCACGGCTCGAGTCCAACATCCGGACCGACATCACCAACTTCGCCGACATGGCCGCCTTCTTCGGTGCGGCGGGGGCTGACGAAGAGGACGCCACCGCCTTCCGGGGCTGGGTGCGCGCGCCCTGGGCGCGGCCCACCGGAGATGAGCTCGAGGCCATCGAGCAGAAGCTGAAGGCCCTGCGCCTGACCCTGCGCAACGCGCCCATGGACCAGCCGGCGACCTTCGGGCCGTGCCTGTTCACGGGGCGGCCGGGGGTCGAGGAGATCCTGATCGGCCGGGCCTACTAGGCGAGACGGCGGCTCAGCTGACCCCCTCCGGCCCGCTTCGCGGTCCACCTCCCCCTGGGGGAAGGAATTAGGGAGCCATTGCTCCCCATCAGGGGGAGCCCCCCGCGAAGCCGGGTGAGGGGGTCAACGGCCTCTCGGCTGACCCCCTCCGCCCAATGTGGCGTCAGACGATCTTCGAGCCTTCCTTGCCCCAGTAGGCGTCTCGGATCAGGCGCTTGTAGAGCTTGCCCGTCGGGTGCCGGGGCAATTCCGGCATGAAGTCGATGATCCGCGGGCACTTCACGTGGCTGATATTGGCCCGGCAGAACTCGGCGATCTCGGCGCGGAAGGCGTCATTGGCGTCGGCCCAGTCTGCCGGCTGGATCATCGCCGCCACCTGCTCTCCCATTTCCTCGTGGGGCGCGCCCACCACGGCGGCGTCGGTGATCTTCGGGTGGGTGATCAGCAGGTTCTCGAGTTCCTGAGGGTAGATGTTTACGCCGCCGGAGATGATCATGAAGCTCTTGCGGTCGGTAAGGTAGAGGAAGCCCTCCTCGTCCACCCAGCCCACGTCGCCCAGGGTGGTCCAGCCGTGCTTGTTGGTGTTCTCGGCCACCTTGTCCGGCGCATTGTGATAGGCGAGCGGGGCGCCGCCGGCGAAATAGACCGTGCCTTCGGTACGCGGCGGGACTTCCTCGCCGTCGTCGCCGACGATCCTGACCTCGCCCAGGACCGCACGGCCGACGGTGCCCTTGTGGGCCAGCCAATCCTCCGGCCCCACATAGCAGAAGCCGTTGCCCTCGGAGCCGGCATAGTACTCGTGGACCACCTTGCCCCACCAGTCGATCATCTGTTCCTTGACCGGGATGGGGCAGGGGGCGGCGGCGTGGACCGCCGAGCGGATGGAGGAGACGTCGTATTTCGCCCGTACCTCTGCCGGAAGCTTGAGCATCCGCACGAAGTGTGTCGGCACCCACTGGCCGACGTCGATCCGGTAGCGCTCGATCAGGGACAGGGCGGTCTCGGGGTCGAACTTCTCCATGACCACGACGGTGCCGCCCATGCGGTGGATGGCCATGCACCAGCGCAGGGGCGCGGCGTGATACAGCGGAGCTGGCGAGATGTAGATCGAGTCCGGCCGGAAGCCGAACAGGCCCTGGGCCATCATGGCCAGGGAGTTCGGCTCATCAATGGCCGCGCCGGTGAGAGGCGGCTTGATGCCCTTGGGCCGCCCTGTCGTACCCGAGGAATAGAGCATGTCCGCGCCCGCGGCCTCATCGGCGATGGGGGTGGAGGGCATGGCGGCCCGGGCGGCCTCGAAGCTCTCATAGGGCGGCCGCGTCTCGCCGACCATATAGAGCCGGACGCCGGGCAGGAGAGGCGGCAGTTCATCGATGACCGGACCCACGCCGGCGGAGGTGATCAGCACCTTCGCCTCGCAGTCCTGCATGATGTACTCGATCTCGCCGGCGGACAGCTTGGACGAGATGCAGGTGAAGTAGAGGCCGGAGCGCTGGGCCGCCCAGGCGATCTCGAAATAGCGTGGATGGTTGTCGAGCATCAGGGCGATGACGTCGCCGGTCTTCAGGCCCAGGGACCTGAAGAGCTGGGCGCCCTGGTTCGAGCGGTCGTTGAGCTCTCCATAGGTGACGGTCTCCCCGGTGGCGCCCATGATGTAGGCGGCGCGGTCCGGCTGGGTCCGGGCGTGGGTTGCGGGGTGCATGGTCATCCTCCTCGGTCGTCGCCCGGCTAGGGGCCGCCGGCTCTCCGGCTTTCGGCATGCATATGCGGGTCTTGACGGAAGGTCCGTCAAGGCCGACCGATGTGCCGGAAACGCCACGGAGAGCCATGATCATGTCAAACTTCGAAACGATCCGCCTGGAAGTCGAGGACGGTATCGCCACCCTGACCCTCAACCGGCCAGAAAAGCTGAACGCCTTCAACACCCTGATGATGCAGGAGATGATCGCGGCCTTCGACCAGACCGACGCTGACGACAGTGTCCGGGTGGTAATCGTCACGGGCGCGGGCCGGGCATTCTGCGCCGGTGCAGACCTCTCCGCCGGCGCGGCGACCTTCGACTATTCGACGCGTGGCGGCGAGGACAAGGAAGCCCGCACCCTCGACGGCGTTCAGAGGGACGGCGGAGGCCTCCTGACCCTTCGCATTTACGACAGCCTGAAGCCCGTGATCGCCGCGGTGAACGGCCCCGCCGTCGGTGTCGGCGTGACCATGCAGCTGGCCATGGACATCCGGATGGCGTCCACCGAAGCCCGCTATGGCTTTGTCTTCTCCCGCCGGGGGATCAATCCCGAGGCCTGTTCGTCCTGGTTCCTGCCCCGGCTTGTGGGAGTTCAGACCGCCCTGGAGTGGTGCTATTCGGGTCGCGTATTCCCGGCACAGGAAGCCCACGAGAAGGGACTGGTCCGATCTCTTCACGCCCCCGAA
This sequence comes from uncultured Alphaproteobacteria bacterium, assembly GCA_903912465.1. Classification (GTDB taxonomy): domain Bacteria; phylum Pseudomonadota; class Alphaproteobacteria; order Caulobacterales; family Caulobacteraceae; genus Phenylobacterium. The sequence continues at coordinate 9,677 of CAIWHQ010000009.1, forward strand.
GACCTGTTGCCCGCCGCCCGGGCCCTGGCGCGCGAGATCGCTGACAACACGGCACCCGTCTCGATTGCCCTGACCCGCCAGCTGATCTGGCGCATGGCCGGGGCCAGCCACCCGATGGAGGCGCACATGGCCGACAGCCGCGGCATCCAGGCCCGCGGCGCCATGCCGGACGCCAAGGAGGGGGTGACCTCCTTCCTGGAAAAGCGCCTTCCCCGTTATCCTGACAGGGTCTCCACGGACCTGCCGAATATCTGGGAACACTGGAGCGCCCCCAAGTTTCGATGAGGGCGTGGCTCTAGTGTTGTTTGGCTGACGCCTCTGTCGGCGGCCCGTTGATGAGCGAATTCAGTCGATTTCAATTAGCTATCGACACATTCGCGACAATTCCGGTCGCTTAATTCTTGTAGAGCCGGGGATACGTCGCTATCTCCATGTCACGCGTTGATCTTCGCGACGCATGTTTCAGTTTTTAAGTGGATGCCAGATATGGAAGAAAAGAACGAAGTCATCGAAATGACGGCGGATATTGTCTCCGCCTATGTCGGGAACAACACGGTTTCGGCCGCTGAACTCCCCGCCCTGATCCAGAGCGTGCATCGGGCCCTGGCGGGCGTGAGCGGCGGCGCTGAGGTCGTTGAGGCGGCACCGCGGGATCCTGCTGTACCGATCCGGCGCTCCATTACCCCCGATTTCATCATCTGCCTTGAGGATGGTCGCAAGTTCAAGTCGCTGAAGCGCCACCTGCGGACCAAGTACAACATGAGCCCCGAGGAATACCGGGCCAAGTGGGGTCTGCCCAAGGACTATCCGATGGTGGCTCCGAACTACGCCAAGGCGCGGTCCGACCTCGCCAAGCAGATGGGTCTGGGCCAGGGTGGCCGCCAGGCACCTCGCCGGCGCGGAAAGGCCTGAGCCGAAGACACTCAGACCACTGAGACTACCGAGACGCCCGGCCGCCTGTGCGGTCGGGCGTTTTCATGTTTGGTCCCCATTCAATACACGCCGTTAACCAAAATTCGCTTGCCCGCGATTCGCGCATCAGGCGATAAACGATTTGTTATGAATCCAAGGGGTTGTTGGGGACTCTGAAGATGGTGTCGGAACTCGGCGCGACCGCCCAGGCGGAGGGCGCGCAAGAAGCGCTTTACGCCTACTGGGCGGGACTGGGAGTGCAGGGAAGACTGCCGGCCCGGGCGGATCTGCGCCCTTCGGAAATGAAATCCTTCCTGCCCATGCTCAGCCTCACCGACGTGCGCAATGAGGATCGCTTCAGCTTCCGCCTGGCCGGCACGGGCCTCTATCGCGTGTTCGGGACTGAGGTGACCGGACGCAGCCTCGGTGAGGTCTATGTTGGCTCTGCAGCGGAATACTGGCGTCGGGAGCTTTCCGGGATCGTGGTCGACCGACGACCTGCCATCGGAGTCCACTCCCTGGGCTGGCGGGGCGCGGCCCATCTTTCCGTCCTCTGGATGCGTCTGCCCCTGGCGTCCAACGGCCAGGACGTGGACATGATCCTCGGCTACGACGCCCTGCTGGGCGGCGACAGGGCGGCCAACCGTTTTTCCGGAATTCGAGCCGCCTGAAGCGGGCGCGGCCTCAGGCCTGGGAAATCCCGGACCGGGCATCCTTGCGCATTCGCTCCGCCATGGCGGCGAGGCCGTTTGTCCTCTGCGAGGACAGGTGACCGGAAAGGCCGAGGCGGTTGAGCGCCGCTGCGGCGTCGAACCCAGCGATCTCCACTGCCGAGAGCCCGGAGACGAGGTGAAGCAGGATGGCGATGAGACCCCTGACGATATGGGCGTCAGAGTCTCCCCGGAAGGTCAGGGCCCCTTCCGGAGCCGACTCCGTCACCAGCCAGACCTGGCTTGCGCAACCCCTGACCCGGTTTTCCTCGCAGCGCTCTGAATCCGTGAGGGGCGCGAGGCTCCGGCCCAGGTCGATGACATGCCGGTAGCGTTCCTCCCAGTCGCCCAGGAGTTCGAAGGTCTCTGCCATCTCGTCGAGACGCGCATCGATCAAAGCCGAATTCGGCACGGGACGGGCTCCTCGGGGCGCCCGGGGAAGGGCAGGGACGGGAACAGGCTCTAGGTCGCGGCGGCGCCTGGCGCAAGGTCGACGGGGCCCCGGGAACTGAAGGTTATCCACCAGCAATCCGGGGCTTTGACTCCCGGCCGGTCGACGGCAGGTCTAGCCTGTCGCCATGTCTGCAATCCGGCGAGCGATTCGCGACCCTGGACCCGTACCTGCGGAGGCTGATGCGCGTCATCTCTCCCAAGAGGGCCAACAAGGTGCCGACGATGCGGGAGACCTCTGCGACCGACTTCCCGGGCTCCTCTTTCGTCTGGACGACGAGGGACGTGTCGACCGGATCTGGGGCGCTGGCTTCGCCGACGCGCCGGACCTGCGGCCGGGGCGCCCGCTGACCTCCGGCTTCGCCAAGTCTCAGGTCATTGCCCTGGAAGCGGCCTGCGACCTGGCCCGTCGAAAAGGTGCTGCAAGCCTTTGCCTGTCGGTGGGCCCAGGGACTTCACCATGGCTGCAGTGCGATCTTGCGGCCCTGCCCGGAAAGGGCGTGGCGGGCCGGCTTTCCGACCTGCGCCCCGGGCTGGAACGCGAGCAGGCGCTGGTGAAGGCGCTGCACGACGCCGAGGCCCGCAGCGCCGGCAAGTCACGGTTTCTGGCCAATCTCTCGCATGAACTGCGGACGCCGCTGAACGCGATAATGGGGTTCGCGGACACCATGCGCCAGGGCGTTCTCGGGCCCCTGCCGGACCGGTACCGAGGCTATCCGGACCTCATCCACGAGTCCGGCGAACTCCTGCTGGAGCTGATCAGCGATGTCCTCGACATGGCCCGTGTGGAAGCTGAGCGGTTCGAACTGAACCTCGAGGTCTTCGACGTAAGAGAGGCGGCGTCGGCCGTCGTCCGCCTGGTCCGCGGGCAGGTGGAGCGCGCCGGCCTGGAGTTCATTGCCCCTGACCTGCGAGAGCGTATCGAGGTACGCGCCGACCGGCGGGCCCTCAAGCAGATGTCGCTCAACCTCATTTCCAACGCCATCAAGGCGACACCGCCGGGGGGGCGCGTGGCCTTTGGGCTGGCGAGGGAGGGCGAGGACCTCGTGCTGGTCGTGGAAGACACGGGTTGCGGGGTTTCCGAAGCCGATCTTGCCCGGCTTGGACGGCCCTTCGAACAGGCGGGCTCTCCCGACCAGAAGGCTGCAGGGGCGGGACTTGGCCTTAGCCTGGTCAAGGCCCTGTGTGATCTCCATGGGGGAGAAATGGCCATTCGAAGCCGTCTGGGCCAGGGAACCCGCGTAACCCTCCGGCTTCCCGTTGTCGTCCGAGACCAGGTCCAGCCGGAACTTGACCTGACCTGATCTGCGTCAGCCCGGCCGGACTGCAAGAAAGGCCCGCGCGGCGGCGAAGTCGCCCACCTCGACATAGATCTTTCGCGTCGACCCGGACCCGAACTGGAATTCCACCTGAATCGACTCGCGAGGATCAAGATCGGCCATTGCCGCCGCCGCCTGGGCGGGAAACCGGAAGGCCCAGCCTGCCTTGACGCCGGGCGGCAACAGGTCCGTTCCCGCCTGGGAGCGGGCTTCGGCGACATAGCCTTCGAAGGGTCCTGACTTCGGCAGCCGCCGCGGCAGGGGAAGGGTCCGCAGGCTCTCGCCCCGGGAGTCCAGATAGGCGCCCGTCGTCAGGCTTCGGTTCCGCATGACGATCCGTGCGGCATAGGGCGCTTCGGCGGTGGAGAACCGCGCGACCGCCATCAGACCGTCGGCACCACTGCGACCTGCCAGGCCGAAGCGCATCTGGTCTCCGCCCTGCTGGACATCCTGGGTCAGCCTCCAGAGGACTTTCTGGGCGCTGACGGAACGGTCCGCCTTCCAGGTGTAGAGGTCGCCCGGAAAGTCGAGCCGGATAAGCCGGGCATAGCCCTCGAAGGCGCTTCGGACCCTTTGGGCGGCAACGACTATGTCCCGGGAGTCACAGGGAACCGAGCGGGCGCGGGCGCGAGCGCGGTCGAAGGTCGCCTGCAGGTCCTTTGGTGGGCTCCCTGCCCTCAGGGCGGCACCCCGCGCCTGCTCGCGCGCCGAAACCAGGGCGGACTGGACCTGGGGTGCGAACAGGCCGCAGCGGGTTCCGGCCTCGGCCATCAGGCTGCGCTCGTAGTAGAGATCGGCGGGGGCGGATCCCGCGGCGGTCGGGGAAAGCCCCACCAGGGCCGCCAGCGCCAGGGCGCGAGGATTGAAGAGCGATCCGGGATGGGGCATGGAACCGTCCACTTCAAGGTTCTGTGCGGGATCGGGTCCTGGACCCGGGCTGCGGGGCCCACCCTAGCCCAGCGAGGGCATGCTTGAAATTCTCCACAGACATCTGGGTCGCCGCCCTCATCCGCCGGGTCGATCTCGGGGGCGGAAGCGCGGTGGTCGTCCACAAGGGCGATGCCCGGGCAGGATCTGTGCTCGTCAAGGTGCTCAATCGCCGGGAGGATCGCGTGCGCCTCTATGCTGAAGCCACCCGGGCGGACGGAGAGACGGTCTGGATGCGGCCAGCGGCGTCCGAGGTCGAGCTGGAAGTCGACGCCTACATCGCTCGCGCGCGGCGGATCGACCCGGATCTTTGGGTGGTCGAGCTGGATGACCCCCAGGGTCGCCACTTTCTCACAGAGCCTGTCGAAGAGGACTGAACGGACTCTGGATTCTTCTCCCCGGAGATCATAATTTGCCTGCCTTCACCTTGCATCCCCGGCTGGCGGGGGTCCCGATGGCATGGGAGATGCAGACGTGCTTTTCCTGATGAACGACTGGGTGATGCAGTTTGAGTCGCAGGCCCTGGTCGGCGATCTGATGGGCCTCAACACCCGCGAGATCAGCCTTTCCCAGGTCCTGGTGCTTGGTCAGGAACTCTTTGCCGAGGATCCCGAGCTTCACCTCCGGCAGCCCCTTCAGGCCCGGAGACTGGCTGCCCTCGCCATGACGAAGCAGCCTGAGATCAACGCCCTGCTCTTCAAACCGCCCCATCAGGGCTGCAACCCCCGGGACGTCACGGTCCGCTACTGCGCCGTGGGCTTCGACATGCTCGCACAGCTGTTAAGTCTGCAGGAGTCCCAGCGATCCGCCGGATGGGCCAACAAGGAAGTCTGGAACAAGCTGGGAAACCGCACCCAGGCCTGACGCGCGAATTGCGCCGGACCGGCCCGCAGGCTACCTCCGCGCCATGAGCCAGCTCCCCGCCGCAGAGGCCGCACGCCGCCGCACCTTCGCAATCATCTCGCACCCTGATGCCGGCAAGACGACCCTGACCGAGACCCTGCTTCTTGCGGGCGGTGCCATCCGGGCTGCAGGGCAGGTCCGAGCCCGGGGTGAGAACCGCCGCACCCGTTCGGACTGGATGAAGATCGAACGCGAGCGCGGCATCTCCGTCTCGGCGAGTGTCATGACGTTTGACCATGACGGCCTCATGTTCAACCTGCTGGACACACCGGGTCACGAGGACTTCTCGGAGGACACCTACCGCACCCTGACCGCCGCCGATGCGGCGGTGATGGTCCTGGACGCCGCCAAGGGTATCGAGCCCCAGACCCTGAAGCTGTTCGAGGTCTGTCGCCTGCGGGACATCCCCATCGTCACCTTCATCAACAAGATGGATCGCGAGGCCCAGGACCCGCTGGAATTGCTCGACGAGATTGCCTCCAAGCTGGCCCTCGACCCTGCGCCCCTCTACTGGCCTGCAGGTTCTGGCGGTCGGTTCCGGGGGATGCTGGACCTCAGGACCCGCCGGTTCCTCCCCTTCGAACGCTCATCAGCTGATCGCGATCTGTCCGGTCACCCCTCGCCCGTGCCCGTCGATGACGCCGCAATGGAGGCCTACCTCGACCCCCAGGCCTTGGAGGAGCTGAAGGAAAGCGCTGAACTCGTGCAGGGTGCCGCGCCGCCCTTCGAAGTCCAGTCCTTCCTGGAAGGACACATGACCCCGGTTTTCTTCGGTTCCGCCCTCAGGCGGTTCGGGGTCGACCAACTGCTGGAAGGCCTGGGCGCCTATGCCCCGCCGCCCAGGGCCGTTGCGGCCGTAAGGTCCGGCGAGGCGACCCAGGTCGCTCCCGGCGATCCCGAGGTCAGTGGTTTCGTCTTCAAGGTCCAGGCCAACATGGATCCCAACCACCGGGATCGGATCGCCTTTCTCAGGTTGTGCTCAGGCCGGTTCCACAGGGGCATGAAACTGAAGGTCCAGAACACCGGCCGCCAAATCTCGGTCAACGCCCCGATCATGTTCTTCGCCTCCGACCGGGAACTGGCTGAGGAGGCGTTCGCCGGCGACGTGATAGGCATCCCGAACCACGGCGTCCTGCGGGTGGGCGACAGCCTCTCTGAAGGCGGAACCGTGCGGTTCGCCGGCCTCCCCAACTTCGCTCCGGATATCCTGCAGAGGGTGCGGGTGAAGGATCCGCTCAAGGCCAAGCACCTGCGCCGCGCCCTGGAGGGCCTGGCGGAAGAGGGGGTGACCCAGCTGTTCCGGCCCCTCATCGGATCGGACTTCGTGGTCGGCGCGGTTGGACAGCTGCAGTTCGAGGTCATGGCCGATCGCCTGGCCAGCGAGTACCAGCTGGACGTGATCTTCGAGGCCAGCCCCTATGCCGAGGCCCGCTGGATCTCCGGGCAGGAGGCCGACATCTCCGCCTTCACGGCCGCCTACCGCTCCGCCATGGCCGATGACATCGACGCCCGGCCGGTCTTTCTCTCGAAGTCAGGGTGGGAGACCGGCTACGTCGCCGAGCGCTACCCGTCGGTCAGCTTCGCCCGCACCCGGGAACGGGGCTGAGGCGGTCTATGGAGCCTCCCGTCCTGCTCTATGGGCATCCGCCGCCAGAGCTCTTCAGGGCACCTGCGGGTGCCGTGCAGGCGTCACCGTTTGAGCCGGGTGCCGATGACCCGCTGGAGGCGCGGGAGACCCATTTCGCCTCGGCGCTTGTCCTGGCCCCGCCCGGTGCCCTCGAACGGGACTGTGTCCTCGCCCGCGTCCTGGAACGGCTTGCGCCGGGCGCCGAGATCATCGCCCTCGGGCCGAAGGACCGGGGCGGGGCCCGGATCGCGTCAACGCTTCGGGGTTTCGGCTGCGATGTCTCCGAGGAGCCGAAACGCCGTCATCGCATCTGCCGCACCCGCCGCCCTGCAAGCCCGGTGAACCTCGAGGCTGCGCTCAAGGCTGGCGCTCCCCGGCTCGATCCTGGGCTGGGTTTGTGGACTCAGCCCGGCGTCTTCAGTTGGGACCGCCTGGACCGGGGCTCGGCGCTGCTGATGGATGTTCTTCCCGACCTCGGCGGGCGGGGGGCTGATTTCGGCTGCGGGATCGGCCATCTGGCCCTGCGCATCCTCGGATCGACGGCGGTCACGGACCTGGAGCTCGTCGATCTCGACCGCCGGGCCATCGCCTGCGCCCGCCTCAACCTGGCTGATCCCCGTGTGCGCTTCCGGCACGCCGATGTCCGCCGGCTTGGGGCGGCTGCCGATCTCGATTTCGTGGTGATGAACCCGCCCTTCCACAACGGTGGCCGGGAGGACAAGGAGTTGGGGGTGGCCTTCATCGAGGCGGCGGCCCGCGCACTCAAGCCGGGTGGGACCTGCTGGCTCACCGCCAACCAACACCTTCCCTACGAGCAGGCCCTTGCCCGGAGCTTCAGGGAAGTCCGGCTGAAGGTGCAGGCCCAGGGATACAAGGTCTATGAGGCGATCCGGTGAGCCCAGCGCCCAGGCCCCCCGCCGTGCGTCTGGACCGGCTCCTCGCCAATCTGGGCTACGGGTCGCGCCGCGAGATCCACGCCCTGGTCCGGAAGGGGGACGTGGTCCTCGACGGCCGATCCGTCTCTGATGCCGGGGCCCGGATCGGCCTGACTGCGGACATGACCGAGCGGATGACGATCCAGGGTGTTCCTGTCGATCCCCCCGCCCCGCTGGTCTTGATGCTCCACAAGCCCGCTGGCGTCGTTTGCTCCCACAGGGAGCCCGGCCGCAGCGTGTACGAACTTCTGCCATCGCGCTGGCGCAGCCGGACTCCTGCTCTGTCCTCCGTCGGCCGCCTCGACCTGGACACCACAGGACTTCTGCTGATCACGGATGACGGTGACTTCCTGCACCGGGTGATTTCACCGAAATCACATGCCCCAAAACGATACATCGCGACACTGGCGGAATCCCTCGTCGGGACGGAGGCGGAAGTCTTTGCGCGGGGGGATCTCCTCCTGGAGGGCGAGGATCGGCCCCTTGCGCCTGCGCGACTGGAAGTTCTGGATCCGTTCATAGCCCGGCTTACCCTCACCGAAGGGCGCTACCATCAGGTCAAGAGGATGTTCGCGGCCGTTGGAAACCATGTGACGGCGCTTCATCGGGACCGGATCGGTGCCCTCGACCTTCCGCCGGACCTGACGCCCGGAGCCTGGCGGCGGCTGACGCCCGTCCAGTGCGCGGCTGTTCTTCTCGAGGCTGACGACACCCCCGGTCTGGCATAGCAATTGCATCGCGAGACCGCGCACGCCCGCCAAGGGACCAGGAATGTTCGGCCTCAACCGGCAAGTCAGGAAACTGCTGGAGGAGCAGGGCGGCGCGGGACCCCGCGACGGCCTGAGCGCCGACGATATGTCCCTCGTCGAGGTCCTTCCCCAGAGCATGCTGCTGAAGGAGGCAGTAGATGCCGACGACGTCGCGGGTCGCGCCAGCGGCAGGTTGCGTTCACAGCTCCGCTTGGATGCCGCCATCCTCTGGCGTGAGGCGACCCGGCGCAGCGGCGAGGTGCGCGCCCTCAGCCGGGCGGCGTCCAGCGCGGAGGATGCACTGGAGCATTACGGAGTCGGGTCTGCGGGGTGGGCGCGGGCTCGGTGCGAGCAGGGCTTCGCCGCCATGCTCGGCGCGGAGATGTTCGGGGACGGGGGGCTCATGGCCGGTGCGGAGGCGGCCTTTCGCGACGCCCTTACCGGTCCCCGGAGGTGCCTGGCCCTACCGCATGCCGAGATCGGTCTCCTGACCCTCAGGGGTCGGCGCGCCCTCGCCACGGGCGACGCCCAGGCCGCGCGGATCGCCACCGCACGCTTCGCACAGCCCATTGCCACCCTGAAGGAGATGTCGCGCCGCATCCGTACCGCCCGGATGCTCTCGGTAGATGGCCACATCATGCGCGCGGAACTGCTCTGTGATTGGGGCACACGTCTCGAGGACGCCCCACTGCTCCGGGCCGCCGCGCGCGATACGCACACCGCCGCATCGGGTCTCACGCCGGACTTCGAGCCGTTGACGATCGCCCGCATCGGATTTGCGCGGGCCCGGGCCCAGATCGCCCTGGGGGATGTGGAGGCCAATGCCGAAGCCATCCTCAGCGGGGTCGACCTGATCTCTGTCATCCTCGCCGACCTGTCCCTTGAACACAGCCCGCTCGATTGCGCCCGGGGAGAGTACATTGCGGGCTGCGGGCTGAAGGCCCTGGGCGATATCTCGGGCGACGCGCGCTATTTTGAAAGGGCGCTGACGGCGTTCGATCGGGCCGCCGCTGTGATCGCCCGGCGCGAGGGTCTGGTGCTGCGCGCCGAGATTGGCTCTCGCCGCGCCGTCTGCCTCGCTCGGATCGCCGAGATCTCTGGCGACGTGAACGCGCTCAAGTCCGCGGAAAAGGCCCTCAGGCAGGAACTCGCCAATCCCTGGACGGTGCGTAACCCGCAATCCTGGGCCCGGCTGCAGCTCTTCCTCGCCCGTCTCCTGCTGGCCCGGTTAGAGATCACGCGGCGCGACCGGGGCGAACGTGCCGGCGCCCGGTCGGCGCTGGCCGCCGCGGTGGATACGCTCATGGAAGACGGATTGGCCGCTCTGGGCCGCTCCGCGAGACAGACCCTTGAACGGGTCAGCTCGGCCATGTCCGAACCTGGAGCGCAGCCGGAGCCCCCGCCCAGGGCGGGCTAAGTTGTGGCAAGTCCAACCCGGATCTCGACCCCGGCGGCCTCGGCGTCGGGCTGCAGCGCCGCAGGCTTGAGCACCCTGACCCGGACTTCCCGGGCACCCGGCATGTCCAGGCAGGCGCAGGCGAGCCGGTCGGCGAATGTCTCTACAAGATCGATGTGCCCAGACCCTGCGATGGCGCGCGCCGCCTGAACGACAGCCTCGTAATTGAGGGTCTCGGAGAGTTCCGTAACCCGCCTGGGCTGGGTCTCGATCTCCACATCGATGATCAGGACCTGGGAATGATCCTGTTCGTGGGGGTGGATACCGATCCGCGCCTCGAGTCTCAGGGTCCGGACAAGGATCCTTTGCTCCAG
>CAIWHQ010000010.1 GCA_903912465.1 uncultured Alphaproteobacteria bacterium
CTCGATGAGGCCGGCCAGCACGTCGCCGGCATCCTCCGGCCGGACCGTGAGCATCAGGCCGACGCCGCAGTTGAAGGTGCGCCGCATCTCCATGTCGCTGACGCCGCCCGCGGCCTGCAGCCAGTTGAAGACCGGGGCCGGGGTCCAGGCATTCCAGTCGAACCGGGCCGTCAGACCCTCGGCGATCACCCGAGGCGGATTCTCGATCAGTCCGCCGCCGGTGATGTGGGCGCAGGCGCTGATCCGGCCTGCACGGATCTGCGGCAGGACCTGGCGGACATAAATCCGCGTCGGGCGCATCAGGGCCGACGCCAGGGTCTCGTCGTCCGAGAAGGGAGAAGCAGCGCTCCAGTCCAGCCCGCTGCGCTCGACGATCCTGCGGACCAGGGAATAGCCATTGGAGTGTGGACCGGAAGAGGCCAGACCGATGATCACATCACCGGCGCGCTGTTCGCCCAGCCGGGGCAGGACCGCGCCCCGCTCCACCGCGCCGAGGGAAAATCCGGCCAGGTCGTAGTCGCCCTCGGCGTACATGCCGGGCATCTCCGCTGTCTCGCCGCCCACGAGGGCGCAGCCCGCCTGGCGGCAGCCCTCGGCGATCCCTCCCACGACCCGCGCAGCGGCCTCGACGTCGAGCTTTCCTGTGGCGAAATAGTCGAGGAAGAGCAGGGGCTCGGCACCCTGGGCCAGGAGGTCGTTGACGCACATGGCCACCAGGTCGATCCCGACCGTGTCATGCTGACCGGTCTCGATGGCGATCTTGAGCTTGGTACCGACCCCGTCCGTTGTCGTGACGAGCAAGGGGTCGCTGAAGCCGGCGGCCTTCAGGTCAAACAGGGCCCCGAATCCGCCCAGGGCGGCGTCGGCACCGGGCCGTCGGGTGGCTCGCGCCAGGGGCTTGATGCGTTCCACCAGGGCGGCGCCGGCGTCGATATCCACACCCGCCTGGGCGTAGGTGAGACCGTTCTGACGCTCGCTCATGAGGGAACCTTTCAATAATTGCGCCGGCGGGCTTGCAGACTCGGCCCGGCGACGGCGTATAGCTAGCTCATGACCCCCATCACGACCACCGCCGACCTTGAGACTTTCTGCGCCAAGATCCTCGGACAGCCCTTTGTGGCGGTGGATACCGAGTTCATGCGGGAAACCACCTACTGGCCCAAGCTCTGCCTGATCCAGGCCGCCACGCCGGACGACGAGGCGGTGATTGATCCCCTGGCCCCCGGCCTCGACCTCGAGCCCTTCCTGCGGATTTTGCGCGACGAGAGCATCGTCAAGGTGTTCCACGCCGCCCGCCAGGACGTCGAGATCTTCCACAATCTCAAGGCCATGCCCCGACCCCTGTTCGACACCCAGGTTGCCGCCATGGCCGGCGGCTATGGCGAGCAGATCGCCTACGACGCCCTGGTCCGGAACATGCTCAAGATCGAGCTGGACAAGTCGAGCCGCTTCACCGACTGGGCCCGCCGACCGCTGACCGACAACCAGCTCACCTATGCCCTGGCGGACGTGACCCACCTGGCCGCCCTCTATCCCCGCCTGCGGTCGCGCCTCGAGGACGAGGGCCGGGTGGCCTGGGTGGCCGACGACATGAAGTCGCTGTCCGACCCGGCGCTCTATGACGTCTCGCCCGAGAACGCCTGGCGCCGGCTCAAGCCCCGCAAACAGTCTCCGCGCTATCTGAGCGTGTACCGCGCCGTTGCCGAATGGCGCGAGAAGACAGCCCAGCTTCGAGACCAGCCGCGCGGCCGCATCCTCAAGGATGACGCCATCGACGAGCTGGCCAGCCAGGCCCCGACCGACGCCGCTCAGATGGAGCGCCTCCGGTCCGTTCCAAAGGGTTTTGCCGGCTCCCGTTTCGGCCCCGAGCTTCTGGAGACCATCCGCGAGGCCCTTCGCGACCCCGAGGCCACGGCTCCGGTGATCGAGAAGACCCGGTCGCCGCACAATCCCGCGGCTGGCTCCGTGGTGGAGCTCCTCAAGGTGCTCCTCAAGGCCAGGGCTGAGGATGGCGGCGTGGCATCCAAGCTGATCGCGACGGTTTCTGACCTCGAGATGATTGCCCAGGACGATAACGCCGATACGCCGGCCCTGACCGGCTGGCGGCTCGAAGCCTTCGGGGCTGACGCCCTTCGTCTCAAGCGAGGTGAACTGGCCCTGGTCCTGGACGGCAGCCGCGTGCGCGTGGTCGAGGTCCGCAGGGCACCAAGGCCCGTCCCCGAGGGATGAACCTCGTCCTCAACATCCTTTGGTTCGTCTTTGGGGGAGTCATCTCCGGGACCCTTTGGATGTTGGCGGGGTGTCTCCTGCTCCTGACCGTCGTCGGTGCGCCCTGGGCCTTTGCCGCCTTCCGGATCGGTCGGTTCAGCTATGCCCCCTTCGGCCGCCAGGCGGTGAAGCGGACCCCGGATGACCTGGGAACCGGCTGCATGGGCACCCTGATGAACCTTGTCTGGCTTGTCCTCGGCGGTTGGTACCTGGCGATCCAGCACATCCTGATCGGGTTGGGGCTCTGCCTCACCCTCATCGGCATTCCCTTCGGCCTGCAACACCTGAAGCTGGCCATCATCTCCCTGGCGCCGGTGGGCACGGAGATCGTCCGGACCTGAGGGTCAGGTCAGGCCCACTTCGGAACGGTCGGCCTCGTTCATCAGGGGTTCGCCGCGGATCCAGCGCTCCAGGTTGGCGATGAACTGCTCATCGGCCCGGGGCTGGACCCCGTCGCCGGAATTGGAGGTATGGGCGCTGACCCGGACCTGGGGGTGGCTCCAGATCCAGTGGTCCTCAGGCAGGGGTTCGGTCTGGAAGACATCCAGCACGGCGTGCGCGGGCTGCCCGGTGTCCAGGCCCCGACGCAGGGCGTCCTCATCCACCAACCCGCCCCGGCCGATATTGATCAGGATGGTGCCGGGCTTGAGGGCCGCAAAGAAGGCGTCGTTACACATGTCCCGGGTCTCGTCCGTCAAGGCGCAGGCGAGCACGACCACATCGGTGTCCGGAAGGGCTTCGGCAATCCGGGACAGGGGCAGGGTGCGATGCGCCAGCCCGGCGTCCGAGCCCCGGCGCACGACGGTCAGGTCCACGCCGAAGGC
>CAIWHQ010000011.1 GCA_903912465.1 uncultured Alphaproteobacteria bacterium
CCGAGCCAGAGAGGGAGTCAACGGACATGCCCACGGAACTTCGCAGTCCCGCCCGTACCTTCACCATCCGTCAGCTCTGCCAGGAGTTCGACTGCACGGCCCGCGCCCTGCGGTTTTATGAAGACAAGGGCCTGATCTCGCCCGAACGCGACGGCATGAACCGGGTCTATTCCTACAAGGACCGGGCCCGCCTCCAGCTCATCCTGCGCGGCAAGCGGGTCGGCCTCGCCCTTTCCGAGATCGGCGAGATCCTGGACCTCTACGAACTGGGCGATGGTGGGGCGACCCAGAACGCCATATCCCTGGCCAAGTTCCGCGACCGGATTCAGGCCCTGGAATCCCAGCGCCTCGACATCGACCTGGCCGTCGGCGTGCTGAAGGAGGCCTGCTCGCGCCTCGAGGACCATCTGCGCAGCACACGGCCGGAGCTCCTGGAGCAGCCGGTCGAGGCCATCCGCCCCCGACGGCCCCGCCCCGGGGAGATGCGCCGGGCGGGCTGAAGACCTCTGACCTTATACACTCGAGCTTCCCTGGAGTTCCCGCATGCCCTACCGCCCGCCCGTCCGCGAACACGCCTTCCTCCTGAACGATCTCCTGGAAATCGGTGCCTACGCCGACCTGCCGGGCTTCGCAGAGGCCGGACCGGAGGTGGTGGCCCAGATCCTGGAAGAGGCCGGACGGTTCACCTCAGAGGTTCTGGCCCCGCTCAACCCGGTAGGCGACAAGGAGGGCTGCACCTGGTCCCAGGACCATTCGGTCCGCACGCCTGCGGGCTTTGCGGACGCCTACCGCCAGCTGGTGGCGGGCGGCTGGGCGGCCATCGGTGCCGATACCGCCTTCGGCGGCCAGGGCCTGCCGCATGTGATCAACCTGTCCTTCTCCGAGATGAGCTCCTCGGCCAACATGGCCTTCTCCATGTATCCTGGCCTGACCCACGGGGCCTATTCGGCCATACTGAATGGCGGGTCCGACGCCCAGAAGGCCCTCTACCTGCCCAAGCTCGCCTCGGGCGAGTGGTGCGGGACCATGAACCTGACCGAGTCGCACTGCGGCACCGACCTGGGGCTGCTGCGCACCCGCGCCGTCCCCCAGGCTGATGGCAGCTACCGAATCTCCGGGACGAAGATCTGGATCTCCGGCGGCGAGCACGACATGGCGGAGAACATCGTCCACCTGGTCCTCGCCCGGGTGGAGGGCGCGCCCGAGGGCGTGCGCGGCATCTCTCTCTTCATCGTGCCCAAGTTCATCCCCGACGCCGAGGGCAAGCCGGGTGCCCGCAACGGTGTCTGGTGCGACGGCCTCGAAGACAAGATGGGCATCCACGGTTCGGCCACCTGCGTCATGCGCCACGAGGAGGCCGTGGGCTGGCTGGTGGGCGAGGAGAACCGGGGCCTGGCCCTCATGTTCGTGATGATGAACGAGGCCCGCATCGGCGTCGGCCTGCAGGGGATCGCCCAGGCCGAGGCGGCCCTGCAGGCGGCGGCCGATTTCGCCCGCGACCGGCTCCAGGGCCGGGCCCTGACCGGGCCGAAGAACCCCGGCGGACCCGCAGACCCCATCATCGTCCACCCGGACGTGCGCCGCCAGCTGATGGAGG
>CAIWHQ010000012.1 GCA_903912465.1 uncultured Alphaproteobacteria bacterium
AAGAACCGGCCGTCAGAGGCAAAAAGCAGAAGCTTGTCGGTGGTTTCCGCCGGAATGATGAAGCCCTGAGCGTCGCCTTCCTTGTACTTGATCTCCGAGGGGTCCTCGACCCGGCCCTTGATGGTGCGGATCCAGCCCCGCTCTGACAGGATGACGGTGACCGGCTCGCGGACAATGAGAGCCTCCAGGGCGGCGCCGGCGTCTACCACGGGTGCCGTCTCGAAGTTCGAGCGGCGGCGGGTCAGGCCGCCGTTCTTCTCGAGGAGATCCCGGACGTCCCTCAAGCCCAGGCCGACCAGCTTCCACTGGGCCTTTTCCGACCCCAGGAGGGCGGTCAGCCCATCCCGCTCCTCGGCCAGTTCGGCATGCTCGCGCCGGAGCTCCATCTCCTCGAGCCGGGCCAGTTGGCGAAGCCGGGTGTTCAGGATCGCCTCGGCCTGCACGTCCGAGAGTTCAAGGATCTCGATCAGCCGGGCCTTGGGCTCGTCCTCCTCGCGGACAATGCGGATCACCTCGTCAAGATTGAGGAAGGCGATGATCAGGCCGTCGAGGAGATGGAGCCGGGACTCGATGCGCGCGAGCCGGTAGCCGGCCCGGCGGGCGACCACCTCCCGGCGGTGATTCAGGAAGGCCTGCAGGAGCGCCTTCAGTCCCATCACCCCTGGTGTGCCCCGGGCGTCCAGGACATTCATGTTGACCGGGATCCGCGCCTCGAGGGCGGAGAGCCGGAACAGGCTCTCCATCAGAACTTCCGGTTCGACATTCCGCGACTTGGGCTCCAGCACCAGCCGGACGTCCTCGGCGCTCTCGTCCAGGATGTCGCCCAGCAGGGCCGCCTTGCGCGTCTCGATGAGCTCGGCCAACTGCTCGACCAGGTCGGCCTTCTTCACCTGGTAGGGAATCTCGGTGACGACGATGCGCCAGAGGCCGCGCCCCAGATCCTCGCGCACCCAGCGGGCACGCACCCTCACACCGCCACGTCCGGTCTCGTAGGCCTCAAGCAGGCTCTCGGAGGACTCGACAATCACGCCCCCGGTCGGAAAGTCAGGGCCGGGGACCAGGGCGAGGAGTTCCGCCGTCGAGATGTCCGGTTGCTCCAGAATCCGCAGGCAGGCCTCGATCAGCTCGGAGACATTGTGCGGCGGGATGGAGGTGGCCATGCCCACCGCGATACCGCTCGAACCGTTGGCCAGGAGATTGGGGAAGCCTGCCGGCAGGACGACGGGCTCTTCCTCCTCGCCGTCATAGGTTTCGCGGAAATCGACCGCGTCCTCGTCGATCCCCTCCAGCAGGAGCTGGGCGGCCAGGGTGAGCCGGCACTCCGTGTACCGCATGGCGGCCGCGTTATCGCCGTCGATATTGCCGAAGTTCCCCTGCCCGTCCACGAGGGGATAGCGCTGGGCAAAGTTCTGGGCGAGGCGGACCAGGGCCTCGTAGACGGCGGAATCCCCATGGGGATGATACTTGCCGATCACGTCGCCAACGACGCGGGCGCATTTCTTGGTGGTCGAGGTCGGGTCCAGCCTCAGCTGGCGCATGGCGAAGAGCAGCCGCCGATGCACGGGCTTCAGGCCGTCGCGCACGTCCGGCAGGGCCCGGCCCGTAATGGTCGACAGGGCATAGGCCAGGTACCTGCGGGACAGGGCCTCGCTCAGCGGCTCATCGATGGTGCGGTCGCCCTCGGGGGGCGGAGCCAGGGTATCGGTCATTGAGCGGTCGGTCAGCGAATCGCAGGAGCCAGGATCTGGTCCTGCTTAGGGTGCCGGCGCCCCCGCGTCACCCGGCGTGCAGGCGCTAGAGCCGGTTCGCCTCGGCGAGCCGGTCATGGAGCCAGACCCGGGCCGGCGGCAGCGGGCGATTCAGGGGTGCAAACAGGCAGGTGTCCAGGAAGTGACCCGTCAGTCGCAGGCCCGCCCCGATGTCACCGGCGGAAAGCCCCCCCTGCGCCGACAGGAGGAAGGGCGGCAGGACAAGCAGCCGATCCCGGTAGGGTTCACCCGCAGCGCGGGACACCGCACGCCCGGTGCGGGGCGAGACCCAGACCAGGTCATCCGTCGTCCCGGTCGCGGCGCACCTGGACAGATCCAGGCCGAACCCGAGGGCCTGGAGAATGCCCGCCTCGAACCGGACATAGACCGCCGGCCAGACCTCCGGATGGCGCAGGGCGCCGCTGAGGGACTCAAAGGCGGCAAAGGCGCCGGGCTGGGGTTCCCGCTCCGGGAGGGCACCGCCGGCGACAGAGGCGGCGGAGGCCAGGCCTGCCAGGGCCAGGGAATCGTCGAACAAGTCGGAGGGGTCTCCCCCTCCCGCCTCCAGGCTCACCGATCCCAGCTGTTCGCTCGTCCGGGACCGGAAGCGGGCGCGGACCCGGGTCCCCGGCTGCAGAAGTGGCCGGACGCGCCGGGAGCCACCGCCGGCGATAAATGCGGCGTAGCGGCCATGGTCGGCGGTCAGCAGTTCGGCGATGGCGCCATTCTCGCCGTGGGACCGGGCCGACAGGACAAAGGCGTCGTCCTCGAACTCCACGCCCTGCCCCTAGGCCTCGAAATCGAGCCCGACGTCGCCATAGAATTCCCGGCGGTCGGCCCAGCGCTCGTCGACCTTTACGGTCAGGAAGAGGTGTACCGGGCGGTCCAGGAGTTCGGTCAGTTCCTCTCGCGACTTCTGGCCGATCCACTTCAGCGTCTGGCCGTTGCGGCCCAGGACGATGGGACGCTGGCTTTCGCGCTCGACATAGAGGGTCTGCTCGATGCGGACGGAGCCGTCCTGCCGCTCGCTGAAGGCGGTGGTCTCCACGGCGGCGGCGTAGGGGAGCTCCTCGTGGACACGCAGGTAGACCTTCTCCCGGGTGATCTCGGCAGCCAAGAGGCGCACGGGCAGGTCAGCCGTCTGGTCGGCGGGATAGAGCCAGGGGCTCTCCGGCATGAGTTCGGCAAGCCGCTGCAGGAGGTCATCGACGCCGGAGCCATCCGCCGCGGAGATCATGAAGACCTCGGAATAGACGCCGGTGTCGAACAGCCGGGCAGACAGGGCCAGGAGGCGCTCGCGCTTGACCCCGTCGATCTTGTTCAGGGCCAGGATCGCCTTGCGGCCAGACCGGTTCAGGCCCTCGATGATGGTCTCGACGTCCTCATGGGCCTTGCGGTCCGCGCCACGGCCCTCGCCGGCGTCCATAGCCAGCTCGGCCTGAACATCCACGAGGTGGACCACCGTGTCAGCCTCCTCCGCCCCGCCCCAGGCCGAACGCACCATGGCCCGGTCCAGACGCCGCCGCGGCGTGAAGATCCCGGGGGTGTCGACCAGGACGATCTGGCTCTCGCCGGAGAGGGCGACCCCTCGGACGGGGAAACGCGTCGTCTGCACCTTGCGGGTGACGATGGAGACCTTGGCGCCCACCAGGCGGTTGGTCAGGGTGGACTTGCCCGCATTGGGCGCGCCGATGATGGCGGCGAAACCGGCGCGGGTCATGGCTGGATCTTCTCCCTTTCGAGGAACAGTGCGGCAGCGGCCTTCTCGGCCTCGCGCTTGGAACGGCCGGTGCCAGAGGCCGGCTCAAGGCCTGGAAGTCGGGCCTCGATGGTGAATCTGGGATCGTGCGGCGGGCCTTCGGCAGACACCACCACATAGGTTGGCGGCGGCAGGCCCAGGCCCATGGCCCACTCCTGCAGACGGGTCTTGGAGTCGCGGTCTGGCCCTGCGTCCAGGCTGGCGGCGAGGTCGCCCCAGCCGATCCGGAAGAAGCTCCGGGCCGCTTCCGGCCCGCCGTCCAGGTAGAGGGCCGCCATCAGGGCCTCGCAGGCGTCGCCGAGGACCCGCTCGCTGTCCCGGGCGCCGATCCGGGCGGCACTGGCGTCCAGCCTGAGGGCGTCGGGCAGTCCGATGCTGCGCGCCACTTCGGCGCAGGCGCCGGAATTGACCAGGCGGTTGAGCCATCGGGCGAGTTCGCCCTCCCGCGCCGCCGGGAAGGCCTGGCAGAGGTGCTCGGCGGCCATAAGGTTCAGCACCCGGTCGCCAAGGAACTCCAGGCGCTCGTTATCTCGCGCCGGGGTGCCGCCATTGCCGACACTGGCGTGGGTCAGGGCGCGCTCGAGGAGATCGCGATCTGTGAAGACCCGGCCGACCCGCGCCTCGAGCGCGGCGACAGCTATCTTGCGCCTGTCCGGCCGTGTCAGTGCAGCACCTTGCCGAAACGGCTCGGCCGCAGGTTCAGGACCCAGGTCCAGGGCTTGAAGAGCGAGGCACCCGGCGACCAGGACAGCAGGACCAGACGGGCCCGGCCGACCAGGTTCTCCCGAGGCACGAGGCCTACGCCGATCTCCGCCGGAAGGCGGCTGTCGGCCGAGTTGTCCCGGTTGTCGCCCATGAAGAAGTAGTGGCCTTCAGGAACGGTGACTTCCGGCGTGTCGTCCAGGTCGCCGTCGGTACCGAAGTCGTTGGTCATGAACTTTCGGCCGTCCGGGAGGGTTTCCTCGACCCGGGCCACGGGGCGCACGATTCCGCTGCCGCCCGTCTCGGTGACAAGGGCCTTCTGCTCGCGCGGTACCGGTTCTCCGTTGAGGTAGAGAATTCCCTGCCGGACCTGGACCCGGTCGCCCGGAACGCCAATCAGCCGCTTGATATAGTCGGTGCGGTTATCCCGGGGCAACTTGAAGACGATGATGTCCCCGCGCTTGGGCTCCTGGGCAAGGACCCGGCCCTCGAAGAACGACGGGCTGAAGGGAATGGAGTGCTTGGACCAGCCGTAGTCGAATTTGGTGACGATGACGTAGTCGCCCTCATAGAGGTTGGGTTCCTCGGACGCCGAGGGAATGGTGAAGGGCTGGAACAGCAGCACCCTCAGAAAGAGGGCGATCAACAGGGCGACGGCGACGGTCTTGACGATCTCGATCGTCTCGTTGCGTTCGTCCTCGGGCGGTGAAATCGTCTCGGTCATGGGCCTTCCGGATCAGCGGTCCGTCCGGACATACCGCAAACCGGCAGGCCCGCACGTGAAAACTTGGAAACGCTTAGGCCTCCGGGACGGCTTCGATGATCACGAAGGCCTGGGCGTAGGGGGCGTCGTCGGTCATGGACAGATGGATCACCGCCTTGTGCCCGGGCGGCGTCATCTCGGCCAGCCGGGTGGCTGCCCCGCCGGTCAGGGCCAGGGTCGGCTGGCCCGAGCGCAGGTTCACCACCCCCATGTCGCGCCAGAAAACACCCCGCCTCAGGCCGGTGCCCAGGGCCTTGGCGCAGGCCTCCTTGGCCGCAAAGCGCTTGGCGTAGCTGGCGGCGGCATCGGGCTTGGCCTCCGATCGGCGGCGTTCGAGTTCGGTAAAACAGCGGTTGCGGAAACGGTCGCCGAACCGGTCCAGGCTGGCCTGGATACGCCGGATATCGGTGAGGTCGGAGCCGATACCCAGGATCATGCCACTGCCGCAGCCCGGGCTGCATCCATGCGCTCGCGCATGCCACGGATCGCGGCGGGCAGGCCCAGGAAGACCGCCTCGCCGATCAGGAAGTGACCGATGTTCAGCTCGCGCATCTCAGGGATGGCCGCCACAGGGCCAACAGTGGCGTAGTCGATGCCGTGCCCGGCATGGACCTCCAGGCCCGCATCCGCCGCCCTGCGTGCCGCCCGGGCCAGCGTGGCGAGATACGCATCCGCCTCCGGATCACCGGCCCGGACTGCGTCGCAGAAGGGTCCCGTGGTGAGCTCCACAATCTGGGCACCCGCAGCTGCGGCGGCGTCCACCTGGTCGTCCCGGGCGTCGATGAAGCATGAGACCCGGACACCTGCGCCCGCCAGCCGGCGCACGGCAGGGGCTATGCGGTCGAAACCACCGGCAAGGTCCAGCCCACCCTCCGTCGTGACCTCCTCGCGCCGCTCCGGGACGAGGCAGGCGGCGTGAGGCACCAGCTTCAGGGCCAGGGCCTCCATCTCGGCGGTGACCGCCATCTCGAAGTTCAGGGGGCGTCCGAGGCGCTGGCAAAGGGCCGCCAGGGCGGTAATGTCGGCGTCGCGGATGTGGCGGCGGTCCTCACGGAGGTGGGCGGTGATACCGTCCGCCCCGGCGGCAATGGCGACCTCTGCGGCTCTCAGGGGGTCGGGATAGGTCTCGCCACGCGCGTTCCGAAGGGTCGCCACGTGGTCGATGTTCACGCCAAGCCGGAGCGGAGTCACTTGGACAGCCGCCGGCTACCCGGGTCCTCGATGGGGATGGCCGCCAGCTCGGGCGGCAACTGGTCGGCCGGATAGGCGGGGACGTCGAGCTGGGCCAGGGCCACCAGGGGCGCGCCGGGGTCTGCCCGGCCGCCGGAGCGATCGACGATGCAGGCGGCGACCACGACATTCCCCCCGGCCTTTCGGATCGCCTCGACGCATTCCCGGGATGACAGGCCTGTGGTGACGATGTCCTCGACCATGGCGACCCGGGCGCCCTCAGGGATCTCGAAGGCGCGGCGCAGGCGGAACTCACCCCCTTCCCGCTCGACATAGACGGAGGGGACGCCCAGATGGCGGGCCGTCTCGTAACCGGGGATGATCCCACCCACGGCCGGCGAGACGCAGATGTCCACCTCGCCGACCGTCGCGCGGATCTTCTCCGCCAGGGCCCGGCAGAGGCGCTCGGTTCGATGGGGGTGCTGGAAGACCAGGTTTTTCTGCAGGAAGACGCCGGAATGCAGCCCGCTGGACAGGACGAAGTGGCCCTCCCGCAGGGCGCCGGCGGCGCGGAATTCGTCGAGAACCTGTTCGGTGTTCATAGCAGCGCTCCTTGCCCGTGGATTAGCCGACGGCACCGCCCCTGTCACGCCGGAGGCCAAGACCTGGAAGGCTGTTCATGGCCAGGCCGGCGATCACCAGGGCGGCGGCGGCCAGCTTCCACGGCGGAAGCGGCTCGCCCAGGGCCAGGGCCGACGCCGTCAGGCCGAAAACCGGTACCAGAAGGGCCCAGGGCGAGACCACCGACGCCGGGTGGCGCGCCAGGAGCCAGCCCCAGACGGCATA
>CAIWHQ010000013.1 GCA_903912465.1 uncultured Alphaproteobacteria bacterium
CTCAAGGCCAGGGGCAAACCGCCCAAGGTCGTCACCGTCGCCGTCATGCGTAAGCTCATCGAAGCCGCCAACCTCGTCCTCCAAAGAGGCCAGCCCTGGGTCAAAGTCATGACTGCATGAAACATGGTTGCTCAGTCGGCTGCGCCGACAGCTCCCCCTGATGGGGAGCCATTGACCCAGTAATTCCTCCCCATCAGGGGGAGGTGGACCGGGGCAAGGCCCCGGGCCGGAGGGGGTCTCCTCCGCCGCCGCTGCGATCCTCCGCCCGCCCCGCTGGACGTCGCCGAGAGGGCCTGTCAAACCTGTTTCCAGGCGGCGCGAACCGCTGGCTGGGGAGAGACATCATGACCACTGAGATCCACGGGACCTGCGATCCCCGTTTTGAGGCCGTGCGCGGCGCCTTCTCCGGCAACCTCGAGTCCGGCCTCGACGTCGGCGCGTCCTTCGCCGCCACTCTCGAGGGCGAGATGGTGGTCGACATCTGGGGCGGCTTCGCCGACCCCGGCAGGACCCGGCCCTGGGAGAAGGACACCCTGGTCAACGTCTACTCCACGACCAAGACCATGACCGCCCTCACCGCCCTCCTGCTGGCCGACCGCGGAGATCTCGACTTCCACGCCCCCGTGGCGAAGTACTGGCCGGAGTTCGCCCAGAACGGGAAGTCCGCGGTCACCGTCGCCCAGTTGATGAGCCATTCCTCCGGTCTCTCCGGCTGGAAGGAGCCCCTCGCCAAGGCCGACCTCTACGACTGGGACAAGGTCACCACCCTGCTCGCCGCCCAGGCGCCCTTCTGGGAGCCGGGAACGGCCCCCGGCTATCATGCCCTGACCCAGGGCTACCTGGTGGGCGAGGTGGTCCGCCGCATCACCGGCCGCTCCCTCGGGACCGTCTTCCGGGAGGAGATCGCCGAGCCCCTCGGCGCCGACTTCCACATCGGCCTGCCCGCCCGCGAGGACGCCCGGGTCGCCGAGCTGATCCCGCCTCCCCGCGGCGGTGCCATCGGCGACGGCCCCATGTCCGAGCTCACCGCCAACATGGCCAACAATCCCGGCATCGACGTCGGCGAGACCCGCACCCGGGCCTGGCGGGCGGCCGAGATCCCCGCCGCCGGCGGCCAGGGCAACGCCCGCTCCATCGCCCGGGTCCACTCCATCCTCGCCAATGGCGGCGAGGTGGACGGCCGGCGCTATCTCTCCGAGGCCGGGTGCCGCCGGGCCCTGGAG
Organism: uncultured Alphaproteobacteria bacterium; assembly: GCA_903912465.1. Taxonomy (GTDB): domain Bacteria; phylum Pseudomonadota; class Alphaproteobacteria; order Caulobacterales; family Caulobacteraceae; genus Phenylobacterium. The sequence continues at coordinate 1,224 of CAIWHQ010000013.1, forward strand.
CTGCAGGTCGAGGGCCAGGACCTGGTCCTCAACACCCCCGCCCGCTTCGGCCTCGGCTTTGGCCTGGCCGGCGGCGTCCTGCCCACCCCCAACGCCAGCGTCCTCTACTGGGGCGGCTACGGAGGTTCCCTGGCGGTGATTGACATGGAGAACCGGGCGGCCTTCGGTTACGCGATGAACCGGATGGAATCGACCACAACGGGCGATGTCCGGGGCGTCGGCCTGGTCATGGGCATGTGGACCGCCCTGGCCGGCTGAAGGCAAGACCTTAGGCGGCCCTGGCCGTCATCACCCTCAGGGAGGGAAGCCCCATGGAACTGAACTGGCTCGCAATCCTCGCCGCAGCGGCAAGCGCCTTCCTCCTCGGCGGTCTCTGGTACTCCGTCCTGTTCGCCAAGCCCTGGCAGAAGGCGGCGGGGCTCAGCGACGAGGCCATCCGGGCCAGCAATCCGCTGGTCATCTTCGGCGGGGCCTTCGTCCTGTCCCTGGTCGCCTCCGCCGCCTTCGCTGTCTTTCTCGGCCCGGAGATCAACCTCGCCACCGGCGCCCTCTACGGGTTCACCGCCGGCCTGTGCTGGGTCACCGCCTCACTCGGGATCACCTATCTCTTCGAACGCAAACCCCTGATCCTGTTCCTGATCAACGGGGGATACCAGACCCTGCAGTACACCCTGATCGGTGCCATCCTCGGCGCCTGGCGCTGACGCCCCCCTGTGGGGCCAAGGAGAGATCGGCTTGAGTACAGACGTCCACGGGACCTGCGATCCCCGGTTCGAGAGTGTGAGGCGGACCTTCGCCGGCAACCTGGAGAGCGGGGCCGACGTCGGTGCCGCCTTTGCCGTCACGATGAACGGCGAGATGGTCGTCGACCTCTGGGGGGGCTGGGCCGATCCGGGGCAGACCCGGCCCTGGGAGAGGGACACCCTGGTCAACGTCTATTCGACGACCAAGACCATGACGGCCCTCACCGCCCTCCTCCTTGCCGACCGGGGCGAGCTCGACTTCCACGCCCCCGTCGCCCGCTACTGGCCGGAATTCGCCGCCAACGGAAAGTCCGCCGTCACCGTCGCCCACCTGATGAGCCATTCGTCCGGCCTGTCCGGCTGGAAGGAACCCATCACCGTCGAGGACCTTTACGACTGGGAGAAGGCCACCGCCCTCCTTGCCGCCCAGGCCCCCTTCTGGGAGCCAGGGACCGCTCCGGGCTACCACGGCATGACCCAGGGCTATCTGGTGGGTGAGGTGGTCCGCCGCATCACCGGCGCCAGCCTCGGCACGGTCTTCCGCACCGAGATTGCCGAGCCCCTGGGTGCCGACTTCCACATCGGCCTGCCCGCCAGCGAGGACCACCGGGTGGCCGAGCTCATCCCGCCCCCGCCGGGCCAGGGCATGGCCGAGGGCGACGACCTGCCCGAGCTCACCGCCAACATGTCCAACAATCCCCGGGTCGAGGTGGCCGTCACCCAGACCCGCGCCTGGCGCGGCGCCGAGATCCCCGCCGCCGGCGGCCACGGCAATGCCCGCGCCATCGCCCGGGTCCACGCCATCCTCGCCAATGGCGGCGAAGTGGATGGCCGCCGCTACCTGTCCGAAGCCGGCTGCCGCCGCGCCCTGGAGCTGCAGGTCGAGGGCCAGGACCTGGTCATGCACATCCCCGCCCGCTTCGGCCTCGGCTTCGGCCTCGCCGGCCCCACCATGCCCACGCCCAACCCCAACACCATCTTCTGGGGCGGTTACGGCGGCTCCCTCGCCATCATCGACATGGATGCCCGCACAGCCTTCGGCTACGCCATGAACCGCATGGCCCCCACCACCACCGGCGACATGCGCGGGTTTGGGCTCATCATGGAAATCTGGATGGCGGGGTAGGGGTGGTTTCCACGCTTCAGAACCGGATGTCGACAATGCAGACGGCACTAATCCTATGTAAAAGGATAAGCGAAGGTACTAAAAAATGTCTGTTAACACGATAGCCGTGGCAGATATTCAAGGAACGCACCAAGCAGGATTGATCATTGATCTCGCAGTGGGACCCCACCAATCTTTTCAGCTAGTGACCCTATGAAATAGGCTCCTATCATTCTCTTCCCTGTTTCCGGGAGCAGTTTAATTCACTCCTAACTAGAACTCTGTAGTAGTCTCGTGATCACCCACAGAGTTGTTTCATGATGTTCTTCTGTATCAATGTTGACTTCTTCTAATGTCACGTTTATGTGTTTATCTTTCAATTTTTGTACAAACTGACGAGAGTAAATATTTGGGACTACACGGTCTCTTGGATCAGAAATGATCAAGATATTTCTGAGACTATCGGATTTTATCTCGTCAACATGATCAATCGGAGAATATGGATTTTTGTTGCCGAGATAATTTTTTGGCCATTTTCGATTTTTCATATCATCTTTTGTATTGAACATAGTCGAACCCAGTATCATGTTTTTTATATCTTGTCTCTTGGTGAGCAATGCTGATACGGTCTCACCCGAAGCGGAAACGGCACCTATATTGACACGATCAGATCCGTAAATTTGTTTGAGTTGATTCACTGCATCATTTAGGGATTCTATCGATTCTACCGATCCATGTTCATGTGTCGCACCCTCAGAGCCAAATATGCCAGGTAGCGCCACTATGATAAAGTTTTCTTTATTCCAGTTTAATCGCCAAGTTTCCGTCCAATTATTTACGGTATCGGTATTAGGCAACTGTCTATAATTAAGTGTATATTCAAATTTCTTTTGACTTGGATAATACTTATGAGATCCTACTGGAGACAAGACAAATATGTTTAATTCTTCTGAATTCTTTGAATTGCCAGGAAAATATAGGATTGAGCGATTTTCTTTTCCGTATTTTACGTTCAAAACATAGGTATATTTAGAATCAACACTGAATTTCGAATCTGGCCCTGTGACTTCATGGGATGTAGCGCTGCACCCTATTAAAGCGGCGCTTAGCAGCGGAATAATTATTCTCATAATCTCGCTTCCCTCGCGGAGAGAACGCCGGTGTGCACCCCGACGCTCCCCTAGGCTTAACCTCTGGGTTTGGTACCTGCAGGCACAACACATGTGGCTGTCCCGCCGCCGCCGCCGCCTGCGACCACGACGCCTCCCCCGCCAGCAGACCCCTTCCCACCGCCGCCACTTACATAGGGAACGGTTCCTGTTGGACAGTTCACCGTGATGTCGCCTGCTCTAATGGTACCGGAATTGGGAGTCCTATTTTCCTCTGGAGCACAACCTGAAAGACACATATTTCACCTATCTGTTAGAGTTAGTTGCCTTTGCGCCCCATCAGGGGGAGCTGTCGGCGAAGCCGACTGAGGGAGTCAACGACGTCCGGCGGACGCGTTGACACAGGTTTCGTGCGAGACCACGTTCATTGCCGTAGGATTACCGGCGTTAGGAGGGCAAGTTCGCCCTCCACCCGAAGACGCTCACCTTCGCCCCGGGCTGCGGCCTGACGGGACCGGCAACGCTTTAAGGTTGCCGATGACTATGTGCCAAGGCTTGTCGAGTACCGTCGTGGGGTCGAAAGGGCGCAGTGATGGCTATTGATGACGCAGGACGAAGTCGCCGGAGGGTTCTGGTCGGCCTAGCGGCGGCCGTCGCGGTCTCCGGATGCGGGAGGCGGGCGATGAGCGACGAAGAAGGCGTGGTGGAGATCTTTGTTGTCCCCGGCGATATTGGCGCAACGCCTGACCTTCGGCGCGTCGCCTTGACGTATTGGGGCCGCGACTCCAGCGCAATCGGGGTCTGCGACCTGCAGGCCGGAAGCGTGGAGGTGCTGCGGGCGGGCCGGCAGGCCGGGCTTGGGATGCCAGCGCTTTCGCCGGACGGCGAGACGATTGCCTTCATAGCCCAACCGATGGATCCAAAGCTCGCTGGGCTGGATTTGCTCTATCTCGCGCCCAGCCGCGGCGGCGACGCGCGCCGGATTGGTGCCCGCGCCAAGTACGCAGCGCCCAGCTTTTCCCCCGATGGCGGCCGCATCCTCGTCTTCGCCGGGGACAAGGCCTTGGGGCCAGTCCAGCTTGTGGAGATCGACCTCGCGTCCGGTGCTGAGAGAGTTGTCTGGTCCGGCGCATTTAGGGGTGCTCATAAAGCGGCCTACGACCCGACCGGCGCAGGCTACTGGGTCGGCGGGATGGGGCCGGCTGCATCCCTTGAGGAGGCCACCGGCTGGAATATGCTCGACTACGACACCAAGAATGGGTCTCCACGCATCTTCCGCATCCTGCGCGAGGATGAGCCGGCGCGGCCCTTTGCGGTGAACCTTGGCGGACGCTGGGCCCTGGACGGAGTCGCCAATGATCAGGTGGTCCTCGGCTCCCTCGCACTGGAGACAGGCAGCCGCGCCGCACTCATGAACCGCCAGGGTGAAGCCCGCCTGCTCTGGCGCTCGCCGCGCAGCGGCGAGTTGCCGGACGGGTGGGCGGTGTCGGCCGACGCCAAGCGCGTCCTGACGGTACGCATACACA
>CAIWHQ010000014.1 GCA_903912465.1 uncultured Alphaproteobacteria bacterium
CGCCTCGCAGTCCTGACGGCCTAGCTGCGCCCGGACTCCGTCCCGACCCCGCCAAAGCGCCTCAAAACAACCCGAAAGGGCCAGAAAACCTCGCCTCAATGCGCCTCAAGGCACAGGACGGCACGTATCGCAGAAGTCCCCAAGGGGGAGGTGGACCGGGACGTCAGTCCCGGGACGGAGGGGGTCAGCTGAGGCGCCATTGACCCCCTCAATCGGCTTCGCTGACAGCTTAGCGTTTTGGCTCCAGCACCGTCCCCCCCGGGGGGGCAGCGGAGCGCGCCCTGAAAAGGGTCAGAGCGAGCGGGCCACAACCTCCTTCATGATCTCGGAAGTGCCGCCGTAAATGCGCTGCACCCGGGCGTCACGCCACAGCCGGGCGATGGGATACTCGTTCATGTAGCCGGCGCCGCCATGCAACTGCAGGGCCGCATCGCAGACCTCCCACTGCAGCTCGGTGTGAAAGAGCTTGGCGGCCGAGGCCTCGGCGGCGGTCAGCTCGCCCTTCAGGTGGCGGGCCGTGCACCAGTCCAGGTGCGCCCAACCGGCCTGCAGCTTGGCCTTCAGGTTGGCCAGGGTGAAGCGGGTATTCTGGAAGTCGAACACGGTCTGGCGGAAGGCCTTGCGGTCCTTGGTGAACTTCACCGCCTCGTCGAAGGCCCTCTGGGCGCCGGCCTGGCCGGAAATGGCGATCTGCAGCCGCTCCTGGGGCAACTGGGTCATCAGGTAGACGAAGCCCTGGTTCTCCTGGCCCAGCAGGTTGCCGGCGGGAACCCGGACGTCCTCGAAGAAGAGCTCGGAGGTATCGGCCGAGTTCTGGCCGATCTTGTCCAGGTTGCGCCCGCGCCGGAAGCCCTCGCGGGTCGCCTCCACCAGGATCAGGGAGATGCCCTTGGAGCCCTTGTCCGGGTCGGTCTTGGCCACGACGACGACGATGTCGGCGGTCTGGCCGTTGGTGATGTAGGTCTTGGACCCCGAGATCACATAGTCGTCGCCGTCCCGGCGGGCGGTGGTCCGCACCCCCTGCAGGTCCGAGCCTGCGCCGGGCTCGGTCATGGCGATGGCGGAGATGGCCGCCCCCGACACCATCTTCGGCAGCCAGGCCTGCTTCAGGGCCTCGCTTGCATAGTGGATGACATAGGGGACCACGATGTCCGACTGCAGGGTGATGCCCGCCGTCGAGCCGGCATAGGTCAGCTCCTCACCGATCACGGCGTTGTAGCGGTAGTCCAGGTCCAGTCCGCCATAAGCCTGCGGGACCTGAGGGCAGAGCAGTCCCGCATCGCCGCAGGCCAGCCAGAAGGCCCGGTCGATGACACCCTCTTCCTCCCACCGGTCCAGGTGGGGCGTCAGGTGCTGGGCGAAGACCTTGCGGACCTGCCCCCGGAAGATCGCCAGGTCCTCGTCGAAAAGGGTGCGTCCTGAAGTGTCGAGCATGGGGGCCTCCCGTCGTCCTTTGACTGCGAGGAGACTCTATGCCGCCTCACGCGGCGTCAGGCGAGTCCCCGAAACCACAGGCGCGGGCGATGGCGGCGCGCAGTTCTGGCAGGCCGGTCCCCTTTTCGGAGGAGGTGGCGATGACCCCGGGAAAGGCCGCGGGCCGCTTGGCGATCCGGGCCTCGGTCCGGGCGCGGACGGCCTCGACCTCGGCGGGCTTGAGCTTGTCGGCCTTGGTCAGGATCACCTGGTAGGAGACCGCCGCCCGGTCAAAGGCCGCCATGGGCTCCTCATCCACGTCCTTCAGGCCATGGCGGGCGTCGATCAGGAGGTAGGCCCGGCGAAGGTTGGGCCGGCCGCGCAGGTAGTCGCGCCCCAGGGCCTGGAACTTCTTCACCTCGCCCTTGCCCGCCCTGGCCCATCCATAGCCAGGCAGGTCCACAAGCCGCACCCGCTCATCGACCACGAAGAAGTTCACCTCCCGGGTCCGGCCCGGCTCGTTCGACGCCCGGGCCAGGTGCTTCTGCCCGACCAGGCCGTTGATCAGGGACGACTTGCCCACGTTGGAGCGCCCGGCGAAGGCCACCTCGGGAAGGTCCGGGGACGGCAGGCCATCCACCGAGACTGCGCCCATGAGGAAGACCGCCGGCCGGGCGAACAGCACGCGCGCGGCCTCGATCTCCTCGTCCGAAAAGGCTTCCTCATCCGGCGTTGGCGCGCCCTCCGGGCTCACCCGGCGGCCTTCCGCGCCCGCAGTTTGGCGATGAAGTCGTCGATGGGGTTCTCCACCTGGTACTTCCGCATGATGACGTACTGCTGGAGGATCGTGAGGACGTTGCTCCAGGTGTAGTAGATCATCAGGCCGACAGCGAAGGGGGCCATGACGAAGGTGAAGATCACCGGCATCAGCTCCATCAACCTCTGCTGCATGGGATCCGGCGCAGGGGGGCTCAGCTTCATGGACAGCCACTGGGTGAAGCCATAGGCCAGAGGCCAGATGCCGATGTGCAGGGGCCCGTTCAGCAGGCCGCCAATGTAGGGCAGGGTCGCCGGATCCCAGGGGATCAGGCCGAACAGGTTGAAGATTGTCGTGGGATCCCGGGCCGAGAGGTCACGGATCCAGCCGTAAAAGGGGGCGTGTCGCATCTCGATGGACACCGACAGGACCTTGAACAGGGCCAGGAAGACCGGGATGGTCGCCAGCATGGGCAGGCAGCCCATCAGCGGGTTGATCTTCTCAGACTGGTAGAGGCGCATCAGCTCCTGCTGCTGGCGCTGGGGATCATCCTTCAGGCGCGCCCTCAGCTCCTCAACCTGTGGCTGGACCTTCTTCATCTTGGTCAGCGACTCGTAGGACAGGTTCGCCGGATAGAAGAGCAGCAGGCGGACGACGACGGTCAGGGCCAGGATGGCCAGGCCGAAGTTGTTCAGGAAGCCGAAGAAGACCTCCAGCAGCCAGAAGATCGGCTTGGTCAGGAAGTAGAGCCGGCCCCAGTCCACCGCATCCTGAAGCCGCGGAATGCCCAGCGAGGACTCGTAGTCCCGAAGGACCGGAAGGGTCTTGGCGCCGGCGAACAGGCGGCTGACGTGGGTGTAGGTGCCGCCAGGCTGGACGACCCGGGGGTTGGCGACGAAGTTGGCCTCGTAGATGTCCAGGCCCGCGACCGAGGTGGCGCGGTAGGCGGCATTCACCGCCTCCTTCTGCTCGGGGACCACGGCCGCCAGCCAGTACTTGTCGGTCACGCCCAGCCATCCACCGGTCGCCTTGAAGACCTTCTCGCCGTCCTTCTTGAGCTGCTTGTACTTCAGCATCTCCAGGACGCCATCCATCACGCCGACGGTGCCCTCATGGGCATTGGCGGCGGGGACGGCGGGCGCGCCGCGGCGCTGGACCGAGGCGTAGGGGGCGATGGTGACGGGGCCGGGAAGGCTGTTGGCCACCGTGTCGGTCACGGTGAACATGAAGCGGTC
>CAIWHQ010000015.1 GCA_903912465.1 uncultured Alphaproteobacteria bacterium
ACGATGATGTTTGGCCGGGTAGGCGCCGCCAAGGCAGGCGCTGCCGAAAGACTTGCACCCGCCACCGCCGCAAGGATCAGGCTCTTGTTGAACATTCCGGTTTCCTCCCGCCCGGGGCTTCCGCCGGGGCTGGGAGGAGGCTAGCACAAGGTCGGCGGCGCGGCAGGGCCCTCTGCAGCGGACCGCCCCTGCCCGGAGACGCAATGATGCGGAACGCCTTTCGCCTGGCCGCCCTGGCGGCGACACTCCTCCTGGGGACCCTTGCCATGACTGAAGTCCAAGCCGCCGAAGACCCCTTCACCTGGATGGAGGAGATCGAGGGCGCGCGGGCCCTGGACTGGGCGAAGGCCGAGAACGCCCGGTCCCTGCCCCGGCTGCAGAATGACCCCCGCTATCCTGGCCTCTACGCGGAGGCCCAGGCCATTGCGACGGCCGCCGACCGGATCCCTGGGGTGACCTTCGCGGGCGGAGACAGGCTTCGGGACTTCTGGCAGGACCGGACCCACGTCCGCGGACTTTGGCGGGAGACCGACCTGGCGGGCTACCGGTCGGGAACCCCGGTCTGGCGCACGGTCCTGGACATCGACGCCCTGGCGAAGGCCGAGGGGGCGAACTGGGTCTTCGCCGGCGCAAGCTGCCTGCCGCCCGACGACCACCTCTGCCTGGTCAGTCTGTCAGACGGCGGCAAGGACGCCGCGACCGTTCGTGAGTTCGACGCCCAGGCCGGCCGGTTTGTCGAGGGGGGCTTCCGCCTGCCCGAGGGCAAGCACCGGTTCGACTGGATCGATCGCGACACCCTGCTGGTCGTGACGGCCCTGTCGCCCGCAGAAAGTACCCTCTCCGGCTATCCTTATGTGGCGCGCGTCCTGAAGCGCGGTCAGACCCTTGCCCAGGCCCGGGAAGTGTTCCGCGGGGATCGCAGGGACGGCGGCTACGGGGTGAACGGGCAGGTCTTCCGCGATGCCCGGGGGCGGGTCGAGGCGGTGATCCTGGCCCGGCCCCTCGACACCTTCAGCGCCGAGCATCACCTGCTGGTGGGAGACCGGGCCGTGAAACTGGCCCTGCCGCTCCGCTCGACCGTGCAGGCCCTCGTCGCGGGCCGGCTTGTGGTCACCCTCGAGGCCGACTGGCCGGAGGCCGGCATGAAGACCGGAGACCTGGTGGACTTCGACCTGGCCGCGGTCCGCGCGGCGCCCGGGGCCCTGAAGCCGGACCTCGTCCTGCGCCCGACGGAGAGCCAGAGCGTGGAGCAGGTCGCCTCGACCCGCGACCGGCTGGTCATCGGCCTGCTGGACACTGTCCGCGGCCAGGTCCGTAGCCTGAAGCGGACGGGCGGGGCCTGGACCTCCGAGACCCTGCCCCTGCCGGCGGACTCGACCCTGACCCTGACCTCGGCGTCGGAGGACAGCGACCGGATCCTGGTGAGCGCGGCGGGCTATCTGTCCCCCACCAGTCAATGGCTGGCAGACGCCGGGACAGGGGCGACCGCACGCCTGCGCAGCCTGCCGCCCCGGTTCGACGCTTCGAACCTGGTCGCCGAGCAGAACTGGGCGGTGTCGAAGGACGGCACACGGATTCCCTACTCGGTGGTTCGCCGGAAGGACGCGCCGATGGACGGCTCCAACCCGACCCTGCTCTACGCCTACGGCGGCTTCCTGGTCAGCCAGACCCCGGCCTATGCCGCCACCCCCGGAAAGCTCTGGCTCGAGAAGGGCGGGATCTATGTCGTCGCCAACATCCGGGGCGGGGGCGAGTTCGGGCCGCGCTGGCACAATGCCGGCCTGAAGCTGGACCGCATGCGGGTCTACGAGGACTTCTTCGCGGTCTCTGAGGACCTGATCCGCCGGGGCTATACTTCACCCCGGCGCCTCGGGATCATGGGCGGCTCAAACGGCGGCCTGCTGATGGGCGTGGCCCTGACCAAGCGCCCGGAACTGTACAACGCCGTGGTCATCCAGGTGCCCCTGTTCGACATGATCCGCTACACGCAGATCGGGGCCGGTGCCTCCTGGGTCGGCGAGTACGGCGACCCGGCCATTCCGGCGGAACGGGACATGCTGCTGAGCTACTCCCCCTACCAGAACCTGAAGGCGGGCCAGCCCTATCCGCAGGTCTTCATCGAGACCTCGACCAAGGACGACCGCGTCCACCCCGCCCACGCCCGCAAGGCCGCGGCCCGGCTGAGGGATCTGGGCTATGACTTTCTTTACTACGAGAACATCGACGGCGGTCATGCTGCCGCCGCCAACCTCAACGAGAGGGCCCTGCGCCAGGCCCTGGAATACACCTACCTCATGCAGAGGCTGATGGACTGACCGCTCCCTTCAGTCTTGATCCTGCCGCATCAGCGCGGTGCATAGAGCCGCGCCGGGCGGTGCGGGCCCCGCTCGAAGTCGTCGAGGGGACGCAGGCTCCCGGATTCCTCGACGAGCTTGCGGAAGTTGCGCTTGTCGACAGGCCTGCCGATGGTGGCCTCGTAGGCCGCCTGCAGCCGGGCCAGGGTGAAGGCCGGCGGCAGGAGGGGCAGGAGGAAGCCGGGATCCGCCCGGACCTCGGCGGCG
>CAIWHQ010000016.1 GCA_903912465.1 uncultured Alphaproteobacteria bacterium
CGACCGGTGCGACCATCGAGATCGCCGCCTCCAAGGCCCTGAAGTTCAAGCCTGCCAAGGCGCTCAAGGACGCCCTGGCCTAAGACGACGCGTCGCGGACCGGCGGTAACCGCCGGTCCGCTCCCGCCCCCGATGGGGAAGCGCGGCCTCAGGCCACCCCGAGAACCGCGCCGAGGACCATAAGGGTCCCGACCAGCCCGACCGCCCACAACAGGGGGCGGATCTTGGGAAGGCCCAGCAGGTAGACCACCGCATGGGCCACCCGCGAATAGAAGAACAACTGGGCGCCCAGGGCCGTCGTCGCTCCCAGAGCTCCCGTGGCCGCCGCTACCAGGATCAGCGGGGCAAAGATCGTCAATCCCTCGCGATGGTTGTCCACGACACGCAGCGCCCGGGCGTGGAAGCCTTCCGGCGGGCTGAGCCCGTCCCGGGCATCCGCCATGACCTGAAGGCCCTTGGAGCGGACACCCGCCACGGCCTGGATGACGACAAGAACCAGAAGCAGAACTGTCGAATAGACGAGAAGCCTGAGTTCGATCGGCATGTGTCCCTCCCTGTTGCGTCGACCCCCTCATGGAGCCGCCCACACGGCGAGAGGCTGTGCCGCTTCCCCACCTGCGTCAACGGGCCCTTGGCGATCCCCCTCCGCCGGGCGATGATAGGCCCCTCAGGAGACCTCGACATGATGACCCGTACCCTCAGGCGCTGCGCCCTCGGCACGACCCTCCTTCTCGCGGCCTGTTCGGGCGGCGGATCGCCGGACGCGCTGTCCGGGTTTGGTCCGGAGCCGAAGCTGCCTGCGCCGTCGAGCACCCTTATCCCGCAGATCGCGATCGCGAAGCCTGTGGGCTGGTCGGGCTCTGAGACGCCACGTGCGCCGGAGGGCTTTGTGGTGACCCGGTTCGCCGGCGCCCTCGCCCACCCGCGCTGGCTCCTGGTCCTGCCCAATGGCGATGTCCTGGTGGCCGAATCCTCTTCGGAGAAGAAGGGCAAGCCCAGCTTCCGCGACCGGGCGGCCAACCTGCTGATGGGTCAAGCCGGTGCCATCCAGCGCACCAGCCCAAACCGCATCACCCTGCTCCGGGACGCCGACGGGGACGGCCTGGCCGAACTCCAGACCGCCTTCGCCGAGAATATCCGCCGCCCCTTCGGCATGACCCTGGTGGGTGAGAACCTCTATGTGGCGCAGGACGACGGCATCGTCCGCCTGCCCTACCGGACCGGCGACACCAAGGCGACCGGACAGCCGGAACGGATTTTCGACCTGCCCGCCGGTCGCAATCACCACTGGACCAAGAACGTCTTCGCCAGCCCGGATGGAAAGACCCTCTACGCCACCGTCGGGTCGAACTCGAACATCGGCGAGAACGGCATGGCCGAGGAGGAAGGCCGCGCGGCGATCTGGGCCATCGACCCCGCTGCACGGACTGGGCGCGTGTTCGCCAGCGGACTTCGCAATCCCAACGGCCTCGACTACGAGCCGGTCACGGGAGCCCTTTGGACCACGGTGAACGAGCGGGACGAGCTGGGTCCGGACCTGGTGCCCGACTACATGACCAGCGTCCGCGACGGAGGCTTCTACGGCTGGCCCTACAGCTATTTCGGGGCCATCGTGGACGAGCGCGTCCAGCCGCAGAAGCCGGACCTGGTAGCCAGGGCCCTGAAGCCGGACTACGCCCTGGGCGCCCACACCGCGTCCCTGGGCCTGGCCTTCTACAAGGCCTCGGCCTTCCCGGAGGCCTATCGCGGCGGCGCCTTTGTCGGCCAGCACGGGTCGTGGAACCGCAAGCCCTACAATGGCTACCGCGTCGTTTTCATTCCCTTCCGGGATGGAAAGCCCTCGGGTACGCCCCAGGTCTTCCTGGACGGCTTCCTGACGGAGGATGGCAAGGCGCGCGGGCGTCCGGTCGGCGTCGCCGTGGACCGGACCGGGGCCCTGCTGGTCGCCGATGACTCCGGGAAGGCCATCTGGCGGGTCGCGCCGAAGCGCCCCTGAGGCCCGCCTTCAGCCGAAGGTCTTCCTCAGCCGGAACTGGATGGCCCCGTCGTACTGCAGGTTCCGGTAGTCCCTGTACTGCAGGGGCGCGGTGTTGCGCGGGCCGGACCAGACGTCGCGCACCCGGGTGGTATCCTTGGCCAGGGACTGCAGCTCCACCCGCAGGGAGAGGTCCGGGCGCGCCTTCCATTCCCCGAAGACCAGGATGCTGATCTCGCTCTTCTGGGTCTCGATCTCGGAGAGCCGGTAGTAGCGGTCGATGTAGGGGCCGATGATGTCGAAGCCCCAGGTCGACTTCAGCTGGGGCAGGTCCTGGGTGTAATGAAGCTCCCACTCGGTCTCGCGCACCGCGGAGATGGGTGGCGGGGCCCCGAAGGTCAGCACGGAGGAGATGGGGCGCAGGTCGCCGGTCGTGGGATCGGTGACCTCGGTCTCGCGCAGGGACACCTGGGCCTTGAGGGTGGCCTGCTTCAGGCCAAGGCGGTCCAGGGGCGTGCTCAGGCTGAACTGGATCTCGTTCCGCCATCCATCCCCGATGTTGGCGGGAGCGTCAGCGACGAGGTTCCCGAGATAGACCGGCGCCCGGTCGATGACATCCGTAAGCTCCCACCGGCGGAGGGTCAGGATCGCCACCCCCTGCTTCAGGAACCGCCGCTCCACCGCCACCTCGGCCACCCAGGCCTGCATGGGGGAGAGGTCCGGGTTTCCGGCGACCACCGCCCCGGTCTGGGTGACGCTGTTGTTGGCGACGAAGTCGTCGAAGTTCAGCTGGGTGACCTCGCGCTCCAGGCGCCCCCGGACCTGCAGCTCGTCGAAGGGCGACCAGGTGGCCGTCAGCCGGGGCTTGGTGAAGGACAGCGACTTCTCCAGCTCCACGTCCCCGGTCGAGGTCACGGTGGAGACTTCCTGGCGGACCCCCAGCTCAAGGGCCAGCTTCGGCGACATCCGCCAGGACGCCAGGCCGAAGGCCTCGCCGCGCGTCTCCTCGACCTGCACGTTGGCGGCGGGAAGGGGGACGACCGCAGTGTTGATCCGGAGGGTGGTGGCCGAGTCCAGGGTGTTGAGCGCGCCCTCGACTCCCGCCTCGATGTTGAGGGCCGGGCTGACCGTCCGGCGCAGGTTCAGGCGTCCGACGGTCTCGGAGATATCCTTCGAGTTCAGGAACAGCCGCGACAGGGTGGGGCTGTCGAAGCGGGAATAGCTGTCCGTCTTGTTCCACTGCTGGAAGGCGACCACGTCCAGCTGGTTCCGTCCCGCGCGCCGGTTCCAGCGAAGGCCCATCTCGCGCTGGGCCCGGTCCTCTGAGAAGTACTGGTACTCCCGGGTGACCGAGGGAAACACGATGTCGTCGTAGTACTCGCTGTCGGCGTCCCCGCCGATGTAGGCACCGTTGAGCCTCAGGCGGCCGCCAGCAAAGGGCGTCTCGTAGGCGCCCACCAACCAGCGGCGCGACCCCTGGGCGTCGAAGTCGATGTTCGACCGGATCAGGGTGTTTCCATTGGCGTCGACCCGGATCCGATCGCCGTCTCCGGCCGTATCGTTGGGGCCCTTGCCCACGACGAAGGACACCTCGATCAGGCGCTGGCCCTCGCGCCACTGCGCCTCGCCCCTCGGGCCATAGAAGAACCGCCCGTCGCCGATTGGCCACATGGTCCAGACGAAGGCCCCCTTAACGCCCGCGGAGGACTTGCGGATCACGTTGGCGATGACCGTTCGGCCCTGCATGTCGATGCCGGGGGCGCTGCCGCGGATGACGTCGATGCGTTGCACCGACGAGACCGGGATGCGACGCAGGATCTCCTCCAGACTGTCATTCTTGGAGACCGGGGGCTCGCCGTCGATCAGGACGTTCCCGCCCGCCCCGGAGAGGCCCCGGACCGCAGCGCCGCGATCAAAGCTGAACCCCGGCAGGCGCTGGATCATCTCCAGGGCGGTGGAGGGACCGACGTCGGCAAAGAAGGACGGGGGGTAGGAGATGACACCCTGCTGGGCCGCGGGCGCGGTGGCGGCCGGGGGGGCGGAGGCGGCGGCAGGCTCGGCGACAGGAGCCGCCTGGGGTTCGGTGAGGGCGAGCCCCGAAACCGCTGCAAGGACTGACGCAAGCATGAAGACTGGAACCTCCGGGCACGCGAGTCTGCCGCGCTGCGCCCCAAAGGGCCAGAAAAATCAAGCCAGCAGTATTCAGACCCGGCCGGTCACCGGGACCAGGGCGCCCGTGACCGCCGAGGCGGCCTCCGAGGCGAGGAACAGGATGACCGCCGACAGTTCCGCCGGCGAGACCCAGAGGGCGGGATCGGCCTTGGGCATGTCCGCCCGGTTGGCGGGCGTGTCGAGGATGGAGGGCAGGACCGCGTTGACGGTGATCCTGTCCCCCTTCAG
>CAIWHQ010000017.1 GCA_903912465.1 uncultured Alphaproteobacteria bacterium
GATGTTCATGAGCTTTCCCCTCGGGTTAGATGTCTACCATTGACGGACTTTTCCGACATCCACGTGAACGAAGTCGGAGGCCGGATAATATCCCACGCCGCCGCGCCCCAGGGCGAGAGCGGTGTCCCGGACCCGGGCCAGCGATACCCCTGGAATCCGGATGTCCATGGCCATGCCCCGCATGTGCAGGCTGCGCGTCGCAACGCCTGACGAGTTGGCGTGCAGGGCGGCATTGCTGGCTGGCGAGCGGTATCCGGAGATGACCTGCACGGCGTCCGGGCGGCCTGCCTGGCTTGCGAGACCGGCCACCAGGTCCAGAAGCCCAGGCTCAATGGGATGGACGTCGCCCGTCCGGTGATCCCTCAGGACCCGGTCCAGGGCCGCAAGTGCGTCGGGCAGGTAGCGGCCGCCTTCGAAATAGGTCGCGGCCAGCTTCTCACCGGTGTGAAGGTTCAGGAGGGAGAGGTGGCGCGGCGCGGCGGCCAGGGCCTCCCGGGCGAGAAAGGTGGGTGCGGCGAGCCCCAGGGCTCCGGCCAGCAGGCGTCGGCGTCCGATCATGGACAAGTCTCCTCTGCGCCCCGACGCCTGTCTGCCCGACACCTTGCCGCCTGGCAAGTCCTGGCCGGATCACAGGCCAGACAGGGCGGTGGCGAGGCGGGCGTCCCAACCGTAGACATCGTCGAGATAGCCGATGCGACCCTCCGGCCCCGGGATCGCCGTCCAGTGGACGACATACAGGGGCTCCTGCCGGGTCAGGGCGATGCGCAGGGTCGCCCCCGTCGCGAGGTCCGCCTGCATCCGCTTCCCGCCCCGGCCCTGGGGGGCCAGCAGAAGGTCGGCCAGGACCTGGGGGGACTCTACCCGCATGCAGCCGTGGCTGAGATGGCGCTCCCGGCGGCGGAAAGCCTCCCGCCCCGGGGTGTCGTGCAGGTAGACGCCAAAGGGACTGACGAGGTCGAACTTGACCAGTCCGAGGGCCGCCTTCGGTCCGGGCTGTTGCTGGAGGCGACCCCCGATGCGCACGTAATCGTTGCGCGCCAGGTAGCCGGGATCGCGAGCGGCCTTGGGAAGGATCTCCTCCCGGGCGATTCGGTCCGGGACGTTCCAGGGCGGGTTCAGCACGATGGCGTTGAGGCGGGAGGCGAAGATCGGCGTCGGGTCCTTGACCGACCCGGGGATCACCCGGAAGGCGTGGACGATACGCCCGCCCCGGTAGAGGGCTCCGGTCGCCGCACCGGTGTCGATTTCCAGCCGGTCCTCCGGCACGGACCTCGGCATCCAGCGCCGCCGCTCCATGTTGGCGTCGACCTGGGCGAGGCGGAATTCCGCCGGGGTGTTGAGATGACGGAGGGTCGCGGGGCCGAGGACGCCGTCAACGTCGAGACCGTTGCGAAGCTGGTAGTCGGACAGGGCGCTGCGGAGGTCGGGATCGAAGCGATCCGGCGCCGGGGCGCCGGAGGCGGCGTCGCCTTCCGCCTCCAGGCGACGCCTGAGCGCCAGGACCCCGGGGCCGATGTTGCCCTGTCGCAGAACTGGGCCTTCGGAAAGGCGGGGCCAGCCGCCCTGACCGATCACCTCGGAGAGATGGAGGCGAGTCCGGGCCAGGGCCGCATAGGCCTCGTCACCGGGGGAAAGGGATCCAGCCCAGGATTCGAGGCGGCCTGCGGCACGGGCCTCCGACATTTCGCGGTCGACCTGCCGCGGCGCGGCGGCCAGGGCCCAGAAGGGATCGATGTCGCCGGGCTTCAGGGTCTGGCCAAGCTCCAGGGATGCGAGTCGCTCCACCCGGGTCCAGAGTTCGCCGTCGGGCATGGCGCGGTCAGGTTGCGCGAGCCCGGCCTTGGCGAAGGCCGACAGCAGGGCAGAGCGCTCCGACGGGGACAGGGACAGGCCGGGGGGCGGCGCGGCTCCTGCGGGGGCGGTGCCCACAATCGCAAGGACCAGGACCAGCAAGGCGAACTTCAGTTTCATCGGGGGCTCCGCAGGCCACCGGCGACGCCGGCCAGCCCTGTCGCGGCGGAGGGTAGGCGGCCTCGGGGGCCGTCCGCAATGCCCGCGCCCCTCCAAGACCCCTTCCCTCCGCAGCGATACGGATGAAGGATGCGCGAAACACCTGACGGTGGGAGGATCGGACATGACGGATGCGCACGGGACCGGCAATCCGGAGGGATCGACCGACTGGGCCGCCCTGTCGGCGGAACTCGAGCAGACCCTGCGCCTGCGCTCCATTCCCTTCGGCATGAAGATGTTTGAACGGCGCGGAGACATGGAGGCCATTCCCCGTATCCGCCGGCCCAGCGCCGTCCACACCCTGGACCAGGTGGTGGGCCAGGCCTCGCGCCTGGGCTGGACGGTGGGCGTCACCGACGACGACCTGGTGGGTGCCCAGTGTCGGGCGGTGGTCGGCCTGGGCGGCGCCAAGACCGACGACTGGCTCTCGGGCCGGCACATGCAGGGGGTCTGGTTCGAGGACGAGGCTGGCGCGGCGGCGCACCAGGCGGCCATGCACTGCGTCCCGGACGGGCAGTTCGAGGCGCTTGCGGTCTCGCCGCTGGCCAGCGGCCGGCTCGGCGAACCGGACATCGCCCTCTTCTACGCGACGCCGGGGGCCATGATGTACTTCA
>CAIWHQ010000018.1 GCA_903912465.1 uncultured Alphaproteobacteria bacterium
GCGCCCGGGCGAACTCGCCCTGCACCACACGCGCTTCGGCCGAGCTCAGTCCGCCGCCGCCGTATTCCTTCGGCCAGGTGGGGGTGCCCCAGCCCTTGGAGCCGACCGCCTTGCGCCAGGTTTCCATGTCGGGTGTGGGCGTGTTGCGCTCCTCCACCTGCATCGGGTTCTTGCCCTTGAGCGCGGCGGGGAAATTCGCCTCGACCCAGGTCCTTACCTCGCCCCGGAAGGCCTCGAGGTCAGTTCCGCCAAAATCCGCCATCTGTCTTCGTCCTCTTTGAACCCAAATTCCTGACCGTCATCCCCGGGCCTGACCCGGGGACCCATGCTGACCTTGCCGCCCACAAGCCGGAACGTCCGGGAGTATGGGTGGCCGGGTCAAGCCCGGCCATGACGGAAGATCAGCTATTCTATCCCCTCTGCGTCACCTCGGGCAGTCCGAGAATCCGCTTCGAGATGATGTTCAACTGCACTTCCCAGGAGCCGCCCGCAATGGTTCCGCTCTTGGTGCGCAGCATGGCCTTGATCGTGCCGGTCTCGTCGTCGGTAAATCCGGCGCCGTCCCAGCCCAGGCCCTGATGGCCCAGCACCTCGACCGACAGCTCGGCCTTGTCCTGGCGCACCTTGGAGCCCACGTTCTTCAGCACCGACGAGGCCGCATTGGGGCCGGAGTTCCCGCGATTCTCGTCAGCCGCCCGTCGCCCGGTGAGCTGGAAGGCGCGTTCCTCCATCAGGTGTTCGGTAATCCGCCGGCGCAGGTCCACGTCGGTCAGCCTGCCGCTGTCATCGACGCCCACATAGGCCTTGGCCAGATCCTTCAGCGGCGGTCCGGGCACGGCGCCGGGACCGGGGCCGCCGCCCGCGCCGGAAATGCCCTCCCGCTCATGCTGCAACAGTCGCTTGGCGATCGTCCAGCCACCGTTCAGCGGCCCCATCAGGTTGGCCTTGGGCACCTTCACATCGGTGAAGAAGGTCTCGCAGAAGGGCGCTGTGTCGTTGATCAGCCGGATCGGCCGCGGCTCTACGCCGCCGCCGGCCATATCGATAAGCAGGAAGCTGATCCCCTCATGCTTCTTGGACGTATCGGTACGTACCAGACAGAAGCACCAGTCAGCCTTGTCGGCGCCGCTCGTCCAGATCTTGCTGCCGTCCACCACGTAGTGGTCGCCCATGTCGACGGCCTTGGTCTGCAAGGACGCCAGGTCTGATCCGGCGCCGGGTTCGGAGAACCCCTGGCACCACATCTTCTCACCCTTCACGATGGCCGGGATATGTTCCTGCTTCTGGGCCTCGGTGCCGTACTCCAGCAGGGTCGGACCGAACATGATGACGCCCATGCCGCCGATCGGGTTGTAGGCGCCGATGGCCGCCATCTCCTGGGCCAGCACCTTGGCTTCCTCCCGGCTGAGGCCGCCGCCGCCATAGGCCCGGGGCCAGGTAGGTGTGCCCCAGCCCCTGTCTCCCATGGCCTTGCGCCAGGCGTCCCGCTCGGGCGTCAGCGCTTCCAGCCGCTCGCCACCGCCTGTGGCGCCCTTCAGGGACGCCGGAAAGTTGGCCGTCAGCCATTCGCGAACGTCCGTCCTGAACGCCTCGAGGGTATTGCCGAAATCTGCCATCTCAAGTTCCTCCCTGAGCCCTTTCACCTCCCCCGCGAAGCGGCGGGAGGGGGACCGCTCGCCGGAGAGCGAGTGGTGGA
>CAIWHQ010000019.1 GCA_903912465.1 uncultured Alphaproteobacteria bacterium
CTTGCGGCCCTGGACCGGGTCCTGAGGGATCACCGGACGGGCGACGTCCATCCCATTGAGCCTGGGCTTCTGGACCTGGTGGCCGGTCTCGCCAGCCAGGCAGGCCGCCCGGACGCCGTACAGGTCATCTCCGGCTACCGCTCGCCGGCCAGCAACGCCGCGCTCCACGCCAACTCGTCAGGCGTTGCGACGCGCAGCCTGCACATGCGGGGCATGGCCATGGACATCCGGATTCCCGGGGTGTCGTTGGCTCGGCTCCGGGACACCGCCCTCGCCCTGGGGCGCGGCGGCGTTGGATATTATCCGGGCTCCGACTTCGTTCACGTGGATGTCGGAAAAGTCCGTCAATGGTAGACATCTAACCCGAGGGGAAAGCTCATGAACATCAACGACATCATTGCGGGCGTTAGCCAGAATCCCGCCTTGGCCGAGACTATCGGCAAGCTCGGGATTGACCCGGCGCTCGCCCAGACCGCCCTCAGCGGCGTCCTGAGCCAGCTCTCCCAGGGGCATGACGTCACCCAGATCGCCTCGGGCGTCGCCGAGTCCGCTGGACTGGAGGTTTCCCAGGTCATGGCGATGCTCCCCGGCGTAGTCGCCGCGCTTCAGGGTCACGCGGGCGGCGCCGGTGGTGACCTCGTCACGGGCCTGCTCGGCAAGCTCCAGGGCGGGCAGTTCGGCGACGTCCTCGCCATGCTCGACACCAACAAGGACGGCAGCGTGGTTGATGACGCCCTCAACCTTGTGAAGGGCTTCCTCAGCGGGAAGGCCTGACGGGTTGCCCGCCTGGGGGCCTCAGGCCGGACGGCGGGCCGTCCTGTCACCGTGCAGGGCGTTGCGCCTGGCAAGGTAGGGGTCCTCGGCGGCGACATCTCCGTAGTGACGCTGCATCTCCAGCCGGGGATCCTGGGCGAAGATGTGCCCAGAACCCTTGCATGTGCGGAATCCCAGCAGATTCTGCAGCTCCGGGGCGAATCCCATCATCCGCCCCGGGCTGATCCCCAGCATGAGATTCTCCTGCTGGCGCATGGAACCGTTGCAGTAGTTGATGGTCAGCGCCGTCCGGTCCCGGTCTGACCGATTGGCCCCGGCGCCGTGGAAGCAGGTTCCCACCACGAAGGCGAGCCCGCCCGCCGGCATCAGCAGGGGGACGGTCTCGTACCGCGTCCGGTGGTCCGGGTCGTGGTCCCAGGTGTTGCTGCCGGGAACCACGCGGGTGGCGCCCGTCTCCTCAGTGAAGTCGGTCAGGGCCCACATGGTGTTGCACACCAGGTTGGGGTGGGGGCGCGGGAAGGCGTAGACGCCATCGTCCACATGGATCGGCTGCGCCGGCTCGCCCGGCCCGACAACAGCGCTGCCCATCGTCGACAGCAGGAAGCCCTCGCCCAGGACGTGGGACAGGATCTGGAGGATCCAGGGGTGGACCGCTACCCTCTGCCAGACCTCGCCGTCGTTCAGCAGGTCGAACCAGCGCCGGGTGACCTGCCCGGTGAAGGGCGCGGGCGGGATGTCGCCTCCAGGCCGCACGCTCTCCAGTCGGTCCAGCTCGTCGCAGATCTCCTGGCGGAAGTCTGGTGGAATGGCGTCCGGCAAGATCGCATAGCCGTCGCGTGCGATGCGGGCCACATGTTCGGCCACCTCGGCGTCGGACAGGGGCGGGAGCATGGCGGGTCCTCTCAGGTTGCGGGTCGCCAGAAGGGCGCCCGGGCCTTGACGGGAGCGAGGAGGGCCGGGTCGGCGTCCTCCAGGGGGTGGCCAAGGGGGAAGGGCGGTCGAGGCTCGAGGCCCAGGGCGGTCATTACCCGGTCGTCCCGGTAGTAGTGCATCAGCGCCAGGGCGTAGAGGGCCCCCGCGTCGGGGCCCCAGGTCTGCACCAGTCGGGCTTCGAGGGTTTCGCGGTCCAGCCGGGCCAGGGCGCCTGGCCCCTCGCCAAGGGTGGCGATGAGGCGGCGCAGGGCGTCGGTCGAGGTCCCGGCCCCCCTGGCGATCTCGGCGAAGATCTCCGCGTCATCGGCGCCCGGGACGCCATGGGCCTGGCTCGCCGGGATCATGGCCCCGGCCAGGGCCCTCAGGTCGTCCAGCTCCGCGGGCGAAAGGGGGGCGGTCATGGCGGGCTCAATCGAACAGGTTGGCCAGGCGCGACTTGATCGCGTCGGCGACATAGAGGGCCAGGGCCTGGATGGTCGAGGTGGGGTTCACCCCCGCCGAGGTCACGAAGACGCTGCCGTCGATGATGAAGAGGTTCCTTACGTCGTGGCTGCGGCCCCATTCATTGACCACCGAGGTCGCGGGGTCGAGGCCCATGCGCGCCGTGCCCATCAGGTGCCAGCCACCGATGGACAGGGGCGACTCCGAATGCACATGCACGGCGCCCGCCGCCTTCAGCACCTCGCTCGCCCGGTCGATGGCGAAGGCCAGCATCCGCCGGCTGTTGTCGCTGAGGGTGTAGTCGATGCGCGGCGCGGGGATACCGTGGGCGTCCTTCAGGTTGGGATCGAGGGTGACGCGATTGTGCAGTTCGGGCAGGTCCTCGCAGATGGCCACCATGCCGGTGGTCTTCTGGTGCAGCCGTCGGTAGGCCTCGTGGTGGCCGGCGCCGATGGGCAACTGGCCCCGGCCCAGGCCAGACAGGGCAGTCATCACCGGACCCTGGCCCCGTGAGAACTCGTAGGTAAAGCCGCGCACAAAGCCCCTGCCCAGGTCGGTTTCGTAGAATTCCTGGCTCCAAAGGCCGTTGGACGGGCCCCGCCCGCCATCGAGGGTCTCCTCGAACCGGCCGGATATGTAGGCGTAAGGGTGGAACATCAGGTTCCGGCCCACCAGGCCGCTGGAGTTGGCGAGGCCATCCGGGAAGCGCTTTGAGGTCGAGTTGAGCAGCAAGCGGGGGGTGCCGATCCCATTACAGGCCAGGATCACCACCTCAGCGCCCAGGAACCGCTCTACCCCCTCGGCGTCGTAGTAGACCACGCCGGTCGCCATGCCCTCGTCGTTGGTGGTGATCTCGCGCACCCGGCAGCGGGTCCGCACCTCGACCCCGGCCCGGCGGGCGAGGGGCCAGTAGGTGATGTCGGTGCTGGCCTTGGCGCCCTGGGCGCAGCCGTGCAGGCAGTGGCCGAGGTTGATACAGGGCGCGCGGCCCCCGTGCGATTCTGTCGCAACGGTGCTGTCCGAGGGCCACCAGTGCCAGCCCTTGGCGTTGAAGCCCCGCGCCACCGCCGCCCCGGCCCGCCCGAGGGGTATGGGCTTCATCCGCTCCGGCCGCGGCGGGTTGGCCGGGTCCCCCTGGAGGCCCGAGACCCCCATGATCCGGTCATTCTCGTCGTAGAAGGGCTCAAGCGTGGCGTAGTCGATGGGCCAGTCCTCGCCCACGCCGTCCAGGCTGCGCACCCGGAAGTCCGAGGGGTGGAACCGCGGGAAGTGGCCCGCATAGAGCACTGTCCCGCCACCGACCCCATTGAAGTTGGCGATCTTGATCGGCGAGTTGTCCTCGTTGATCGGGTAGTCGCCCGGGTTCCGCCTCTGGTTGGGGTTGAAGCTGAAGTCCGACATGGCCCTCAGCTCCCAGTCCCGTCCCGTGCTGGGGTAGCGGGCAGGATCGGGCCAGTCGCCCTGCTCCAGGCAGACGATGTGCATGCGGGTGTCGGACAGGCTCCAGGCCGCCGCCGCGCCGGAGGCCCCGGCGCCGATGATCACCACGTCGACGGACTCAGCAGCCATCAGGCCCTCCCCGGACCGGCCCGGGGGCCGGCCCCGTCAGCGGACGGATCAGGCGTCGTAGCCGGGGCTCAGCCGGTCAAGCCGGCGAAGCAGGCCGGGCCAGGGCAGGGCACCGCCGACTCCGCGGCGGGTCTGCTCGTGCACCACCTCCTGGGCCGCACTGGGGGCGATCAGCACCCGGTCGCGGCCGGCGGCCAGGGCGTGGATCTGCACCTTGCAGGCCTGCTCCAGGGTGTACATGGCCCGGAAGCAGTCGCCTGCCGTGGTGCCCAGGCCCAGGGTGCCGTGGTTGCGCAGGATCATCAGGGGCTTGTCCCCAAGGTCCGCCACCAGCCGCTCACGCTCATCCAGGTTCAGGGCGATGCCCTCGTAGTCGTGGTAGGCGATCTTGTTGATCACCGTCAGGGCGAACTGGCTGAGGGGCATCAGCCCCTCGGTCTGGGCGGAGACGGCCACGCCGTACTCGGAGTGCAGGTGCATGACATAGTTGGCATTTTCCACCGCCATGTGCACCGCCGAGTGGATGGTGAAGCCTGCCGAATTCACGAAATAGGGCGTCTCCTGCAGGATGTTGCCGTCCACGTCGATGCGGACCAGGGACGAGGCCGTGATCTCGTCCCAGAACAGGCCATAGGGGTTGAGCAGGAAGTGGTGCTCCGGGCCGGGGACCCGGGCGGAGATGTGGGTATCCACCAGGTCGTCCCAGCCGAACATTGCCACCAGCCGGTAGAGGGCCGCCAGTTCGACCCGCGCCTTCCACTCCGCCTCGGACACCCGCCCCTTCAGGGAAGCGATGTTAAGTCCCGATCCGTCGGCCATGGCCGTTCTCCCTCATGTCTTTGGGGAGAGGCTAGACCAAACATACTGGTGGCTCAACATTCTGCAGGGCCTGCTGCTTTCAGGGGACCGGAGAGCTTGAGGCCGGCAGTTCGTGATCATACCCGACTTTCAATCCGGCAGTGCGCCGAGTGGCGATACGGGAAGGCATGACCGTCCGCAGACGCCCGGGGTACGGCCCTGCGACCCGACTCCCGAGCTTACGACAAAATCGGACGTAAGCCCCCGTGCAGGGCGAAAGAGAACATCTTGCGAACAGAGAACAAACCGGGTACCGCTTTGTCATCGGCGATGGCGTCGATGGGCGGCCCTGGGCCGCGGAATCATGGGATAAGGACCCCGGATCATGTCCAATCAGTCGGCTTTGAGGCTCGTGGTGAAAGAAGACGGTGAGAAGCAGCGGGCCCTTGAGGCGGCGCTGACCCAGATTGACCGGGCCTTCGGCAAGGGCGCCGTCATGAAGCTCGGCGACAAGGCGAGCATGGAGGTCGAGGCGGTATCCACGGGCTCCCTCGGACTGGATATCGCCCTGGGCATCGGCGGCCTGCCCAAGGGGCGGATCATCGAGATCTACGGCCCGGAAAGCTCGGGCAAGACCACACTGGCCCTGCACGTGGTGGCCGAGGTCCAGAAGGCCGGCGGTGCCGCCGCCTTCATCGACGCCGAGCATGCCCTGGATCCGGCCTATGCCCGCAAGCTGGGCGTCAACCTGGATGAACTCCTCGTCGCCCAGCCCGACACCGGCGAACAGGCCCTCGAGATCACCGACACCCTGGTGCGCTCCAACGCCATCGACGTGATCGTGATCGACTCGGTGGCGGCCCTGACCCCCCGGGCCGAGATCGAGGGCGAGATGGGCGATTCCCTTCCTGGCCTCCAGGCCCGCCTCATGAGCCAGGCCCTGCGCAAGCTCACGGCCTCGGTCTCCAAGACCAAGACCATGATCATCTTCATCAACCAGATCCGGATGAAGATCGGCGTCATGTACGGCTCGCCCGAGACGACCACGGGGGGCAACGCCCTGAAGTTCTACGCCTCGGTCCGCCTCGATATCCGCCGTACCGGCTCGGTGAAGGCGCGGGACGAGATCGTCGGCAACAATGTCCGCGTGAAGGTGGTGAAGAACAAGGTGGCCCCGCCGTTCCGCGAGGTCGAATTCGACATCATGTACGGCGAGGGCATCTCCAAGCTGGGCGAAATCATCGACTTGGGTGTCAAGGCCGGGGTGATCGAGAAGTCCGGCTCCTGGTTCTCCTGGAACAGCCAGCGTATCGGTCAGGGCCGCGACAACGTGCGCGAGTTCCTGCGGGCCAATCCCGACATCGCCAACCAGATCGAAGCCCAGGTGCGCGGGGCCCGAGAGGTCATCGAGGAAGAACTCCTGGTCGGCCCGACTGCCGAGGACGACGCGGACTGATCCCGGGCGGTGCGCCCGGGACACACGAACCGGCCCTGTGCAGCGCACCGGGCCGGAATCGGGAGCGGGCCCGCCTCAATCCTTGGCGAGCCTCTCCAAGTCCCTTAAACGGTCGAGCTTCCGCGGTGGCGCAGGCGGGCGTTTCCCACGTCCGTCGGCCTGCCGTCCCGCCAGTCCAGAAGCCGCGCCATGCCCAGTCTGAACGACGTCCGCTCGACCTTCCTGAGCTATTTCCAGGCGAACGATCACCAGGTGATCCCCTCGGCACCCCTGGTGCCGCAGAACGACCCGACCCTGCTGTTCGTCAACGCCGGTATGGTGCCGTTCAAGAACTACTTCACGGGTGCCGAGATCGCGCCGACCTTGCGGGCCACCTCGTCCCAGAAGTCGGTGCGCGCCGGTGGCAAGCATAACGACCTCGACAATGTCGGCTACACGGCCCGCCACCACACCTTCTTCGAGATGC
>CAIWHQ010000020.1 GCA_903912465.1 uncultured Alphaproteobacteria bacterium
CCCGTGAGGGCGAGGTTCCAGAGCAGCATGGACCCCTCGTGGCTGCCCCAGGTGGCGGAGACCCGGTACAGAAGCGGCTTTTCCGAGTGCGAGTTGGCCGCAACGTTTGCCACCGAGAAGTCGGACGTAACGAAGGCGTGGACAAGGGCTGCAAAGGCCAGGGCCAGGGCACCGAAAGCGGCCAGGGCCGCACCTTCCCCTGCCCCCGCCAGGAGGCCCGAGCGCCGGTACCTGCCGAGGACGGACAGCAGCACCTGGGCGAGGGACAGGACCAGGGCGAGGATCAGGGCGAAAGCGCCGAACTCGGTGATCATGGCGCATACCGCCCCGGCGCACCGTCGCCGCGCCATTCGCCCTGGGCCTTCAGGGACTCGCTGACCTGCTTGGGCATGTAGGTCTCATCGTGCTTGGCCAGGACCTGGCGCGCCTCGAACACGCCATCCTGGCGGAAGGTTCCGGTGGCCACGATCCCCTGTCCTTCGCGGAACAGGTCCGGCAGGTCGCCCTGGTAATGGACCCGGTCGGCGGCGAGATTATCCCGGACCGTAAACTCGACCCGACCGTCGGCGTACTTGACCACGCTGCCGTCCACGACCAGGCCGCCCAACTGTACGGACCGTCCCGGCGGCGGCTTGGCGGCGTCAGCCTGAGCGGGCGTGTAGAAATAGGAGATCGACCCCCGGAGCCCCCACAGGGTGAGGCCCACTGCCAGGACCAGGACCGGTGCCACCCCCGCGAGGATGGTCAGCCGCCGTCTTGCCCGGGGGGATTTGGGAAGGAGTCCGCTCATTTCATCGGCTCCGTGCGGGCCGCCGCCTCCAGGCGCCCCAGGATGTCCGGCGTGCCGGAATAGCGCCGGCGGGCCTGGTCGAGGGCGGCGTCGCGCTTTGCAGCGTCGCCGAGGACGGCATAGGAGCGAACAAGTCGGATCCAGCCCTCCGGGTCATCCGGATTGGCCTGGAGTCGCTCGGCGAGCCCGGACACCATGCGCCCGATCATCTCCGAGGCCGGACCGTCGACCGCAGGCCCGGCAGGCGCCTGGGCCTCTCGGATCGCAGTTTCGATATCGGCCCGGCGGGGGTCCCCGGCTGGAAGGTCCGAGGCGATCGCCCGCAGGTCCCGGATCCCGCCCTCACGGTCACCCGACGCCGCCCGAGCCCGGGCGAGATGGAAGCGGGAGACGAGGGAGCCGGGCGCGAGGCGAAGGGCCGTAGCGAGGGCATCCCGGGCGTCGGGGGTCACCTCGCCACCGGCTCCGCTGATCAGGCTGAGGCCCAGCATTTCCCAGAGGTCGGCCCGTCCCGGCGCGAGCGCAACCGCCCGGCGCAGGGCCTTGGCCGCGGCGGCCGGATTGCCGGACTGGGCTTCGGCCAGGGCGAGGAACCGGAAACCCTCGGCCTCGGGGCGTACCTTGAGGGCCTGGCGAAGGACGGCGGCCAACTGGGGGGCGTCGAGATCGGTGATCTGGCTGGAGGCCCAGGCTTCGACCCGCCTCTGCAGGGGCTGGTCCGGCGACCCGGGCTGGCCCAGGAAGAGATAACCGGCGAGCGCCAGGACGCCGACGGCGGCTGCCGCTGCGAGAACGACAGGTCGCTGGGCCGCAGAGTCCGTCCAGCCGGCCCTCGGGCCGTCCGCAGCCACCAACAGGCGCCGCGCGGCTTCGGCGCGGGCGGCGTCCCGTTCGCCGGCCTCCATGAGGCCGCGTTCGGCAAGATCGTCGATTTCGGTCAGTTGGCGGCGATAGACGTCGAGAGTCGGATCCGCGAGGCCGGATTCCGCCGCGGACCGGGCTGCCCTGAGGAAGATGACTGCCGCAGCGGCGACCGAGAGCAGGCCCGCTGCCGTCCAGAAAACGACCATGGCCGCCGTTTAGCTGGTTTGGCGCACAAGGGCGAGGGGTGCCGTGGCGTCAGGACAGGGCGCGCGGCAGGTCCACCCGGGCGCGCAGGCCGCCAAGGGGAGACTCGGAGAGCTGCAGGTCGCCGCCATAGGCCCGGGCGAGGTCCCTGACGATGCTGAGGCCCAGACCTGAACCCGGGGCCGACTCGTCCAGGCGCGCGCCCCGGGCCATGGCGGCCTCGCGCTCCGCCGGGGCCAGACCCGGTCCGTCATCGTCGATGGTCAGGAAGAGCCTGTCGGTCCCGTCAGCCTCTGCGACGACCCGAACCCGGCTTCGGCCCCACTTGCAGGCGTTCTCCAGGAGGTTTCCAGCCATCTCGAGCAAGTCCTGGCGCTCGCCCAGGAAAACGAGCGCCTCGGGGGCGTCCCAGTCGATCCTGGGCCCCTTCCCCGCGTACAGCCGGCCAAGCGTGCGGGCGATTTCGTCGAGTACGGCCGCCACCCCGGTGGATTGGCCTGCCCCGGCATGCCGGGCGGCGGCGCGGGCCCGGCGGAGGTGGTGATCCACCTGCCTCACCATGACCCCGGCCTGCTGCGACACCATCTCGGCCAGGGTGCCCGTCTCCCGGGAGGCGGCGGTCGTCAGGACGGCGAGAGGCGTCTTGAGGGCGTGAGCGAGGTTGCCGACATGGGCGCGCTGGCGCTCCAGGGTCTCGCGGTTATGGCGCATCAGGGCGTTGAGTTGGTCCGCCAGGGGGCGCAGCTCGCGCGGATAGGCCGTGAGGAGACTCTCCGCCCGCCCAGACCGGAGGTCCGCAACCTCATTACTCAGGGCGAAGAGCGGCCTCAGTCCCAGCCTGACCTGGACCACCACCGCCGCAACCAGCCCGGCCGCCAGGAGGACGAAGACCACCGAGGTCGCGGCGAAGAACCCCCTCACGTCGGCATCGACGGGACGCCGGTCCTCGGCCGCCAGAACGATCACCGCCGCGGGATCGCCGGGCAGGACCAGCCGCGTGGCGCGGACCCGGAGCTTTTGGCCCGAAGGCCCGGGAACCTCGTAGCTGACCGTGCCCGCGGGCCGGGCCTCCAGCCGCCGGGCCAGGTCGGCGGGCGTCGACAGCTCAAGGTCCCAGAGGGAACGGGACCGGGCCAGCACGGCACCGACACCGCCGGGCTGGGGCCGCAGGACCTGCCAGTACCGGCCGGAATAGACCCTCAGGGTCCGCAGGTCGCCAAGGTCGCGGACGGTGAGCGCTTCGCCGGCAGCCGGCTGGGCAGCAGCGGCGAGGCTGTCCGTCAGGTCCGCAAGGCCCTGGTCGAAACGGCGAAGGGCGGCCTGTTCGAAGAGCAGGCCGAGGAGAAGGGTCGCAGCCGCAAGGACAGCCGTCAGCCCGACGGCGGCCAGAAGGACCAGCCTTCTGACCAGGGAAGGTCCGGCAAACCCCGTCACGCCGGCTCCGTTCCCGCTGGGCCGCCAAGCCTGTAGCCGAGGCCCCTCTGGGTCAGGATCCGGTCGGCCCCGATCTTCCGTCGCAGCCGGGCAATGATCACCTCCATGGTGTTGGAGTCCCGGTCGAAATCCTGGTCGTAGAGATGCTCGGTCAGCTCGGTCCGGCTGATCACCCGCCCCGCGTGCATCATGAGGTAATGCAGGAGCCGGTACTCCAGCGAA
>CAIWHQ010000021.1 GCA_903912465.1 uncultured Alphaproteobacteria bacterium
CCGCGTCGGCGGTGATGTCGTCGTGAGTGGGCCCGATCCCGCCGGTGGTGATGACATAGTCGTAGCGGGCGCGCAGAGCATTCAGGGCGTCGACGATCTCGTCCTGGATGTCGGGCACGGTGCGCGCCTCGCACAGGTCCACCCCGTGCACGCCCAGGTAGCGGGCGATGTCCCGCAGGTTGGTGTCCTGGGTGCGGCCAGACAGGATCTCGTCACCGATGATCAGCACCGCCGCCGTCACCACGCCGTCTCCGCCCGGGCTGCCCATGCGTAAGTCTCCGTTTCCGGCGAACCTCTATCGGCTGGAGCCCCGCTTGCCTATACCCGCCTCATGGACTTCCCCGCCCCCCTGGTCCCGGCCACCTTCCTTCGGCGCTACAAGCGCTTCTTCGCCGATGTCCTCCTGGCGGACGGGTCGGAACTCACCGCCCACTGCCCCAACCCCGGCGCCATGCTGGGGCTGAACTCCCCCGGCCTGCCCGCCTGGCTCTCGGTGTCCGACAATCCCAAGCGCAAGCTGTCCCATACGCTGGAGCTCTTGGAAGCCGACGGCGGTCTGGTGGGCGTCAACACCCTGCTGCCCAACCGCCTGGTGGCCGAGGCCCTGGACGAGGGCGTGATCCCGGAACTCTCTGGCTACGCCTCGGTCCGCCGCGAGGTGAAGTATGGCAAGGCTAGCCGGGTGGACTTCCTGCTCGAGGACCCGGCCCGGGGCCGCTGCTGGCTGGAGGTCAAGAACGTCCACCTCATGCGCACGCCAGGCCTGGCCGAGTTCCCCGACTGCGTGGCGGCCCGCTCCACTAGACACCTGGAGGAACTGGCCGAACAGGTCGCGGCAGGCGACCGGGCTGTCGCCCTGTTCGTGATCCAGCGCATGGACTGCGAGGCCTTCAGCGCCTGCACCGACCTCGACCCGGCCTTCGCCCGGGGGCTGGAGGCGGCCGCCTCGGTCGGGGTCGAGGTCATGGCCTGGAGCTGCGAAGTCCAGGCTGGCGGCGTCCGCATCGTGCGCGCCCTGCCCTGGCAGCGTTGACTTCCCCATTTCAGGCGCCAGCATCCCCTGCATGCTCTCCACCCTGATCCTCGCCGCCGCAGTCTCTGCAGCGCCCACGCCCGCCCGGCTCCAGGCCCTGGTGGCGCCGGCCGCAGGCGGGCCCGTCAAGGTCCGCTCGATCCACTGCAAGGTCCTGGGCGACCCCACAGAGTACCGCTGCACCTGGCGGCAGAAGCGGTCGGGCGATGGCGCCTGGGAGCCCTGGTCCGCCATCCTGGCCCAGGACGGCGACACCTGGATCCTGATCGACACGCCCGGCCGGACGTCGCAACCCTGATCGGACTGTGCTAGGCTGAGGGCTATGAACCAGAGCGATACTGTCGACTTCCAGCACAAGACCGGCCACATCCGCCTGCACGACGAGGCGGGCTTCGAAGGCATGCGAAAGGCGGGCCGCCTGGCCGCCGAGTGCCTCGACATGCTGACGCCCCACGTGGTTCCCGGCGCTGTGACCGAGGACCTGGATCGCCGGGCCCGGGAGTTCATCCTCGACAATGGCGCCCTGCCCGCCTGCCTGGGCTATCGCGGCTATCGCCACACCCTCTGCGTCTCCGTGAACCATGTCGTCTGCCATGGCATTCCTTCCGAGCGCACCCTGCGTGAGGGCGACATTGCCAACATCGACGTCACGGTGGTCGTCGATGGCTGGCACGGGGACACCTCGCGCATGTACGGGGTCGGCAAGGTCCCGGCCCGCGCCCGCCGCCTGGTGGAGGTGACCTACGACGCCTTCCAGCGGGGGCTTGAGGTGGTCCGGCCCGGCGCGACAACGGGCGACATCGGTGCGGCCATCCAGGCCTGGGTGGAGGCCCAGCGCTGCTCGGTGGTCCGCGACTTCTGCGGCCACGGCCTGGGCCGGGTCTTCCACGATGCCCCCAACATCCTGCACTACGGAAAAAAGGGAACCGGCGAGGTCCTCCGGCCCGGCATGTTCTTCACCATCGAGCCCATGGTGAACCTCGGAAAGTGGCAGGTGAAGATCCTGTCCGACGGCTGGACCGCCGTGACGCGGGACAAGTCCCTGTCCGCCCAGTGCGAGCACTCCGTGGGCGTGACCGAGACCGGATACGAGGTCTTTACCGCCTCGCCCGCTGGGCTCTTCCAGCCGCCCATCCAGGTCGACTGACGGAAATTCGGCTGACTTTTCTTTAACTTGCTTCCCGGCTCCGGGTAAGGCGACGTCTCCACGATATCCGAGGAGTCTGTCATGCTGTCGATCCGCAACCTGACCCATGTCTATCCCGGCGGAACCCGGGCCCTGGATGATGTCAGCCTCGAAATCCCGGCCGGCATGTTCGGCCTGCTCGGTCCCAACGGGGCGGGCAAGTCGACCCTTATGCGGTGCATCGCTGCGCTCCAGACCCCGACATCGGGCACCATCCACTTCGACGGGATTGACGTCCTGGCTGAGCCGGCGCGCCTGCGCGGGACCCTCGGCTACCTGCCCCAGGATTTTGGCGTCTACCCAAGGGTCTCGGCGCTGGAACTGCTGGACCACCTCGCCGTCCTGAAGGGTCTCACGGGCCGCGCCGAGCGGCGCGAGACCGTCGAAGGCCTGCTGGCCCAGGTCAATCTCTGGGACGTCCGGAAGAAGGCGGTCGCCGGGTTCTCCGGCGGCATGCGGCAGAGGTTCGGCATCGCCCAGGCCCTGATCGGCCAGCCTCACCTCATCATCGTGGATGAGCCCACCGCCGGCCTCGACCCAGAGGAGCGCAACCGTTTCCTCAACCTCCTCGCCGAGATCGGGGAAAAGGTGGTGGTGATCCTGTCGACCCACATCGTCGAGGATGTCGCAGACCTCTGCCCCCGCATGGCCGTCCTGGCGGGAGGTCGCCTGCTTCGCGAGGGTTCGCCCTCAAGCCTGGTCCGCGAGTTGGAGGGCCGTGTCTGGCGCAAGGTGGTGGACAAGGCCGACCTGCCCGCCCTGGCCGCGATCGCTCCCATCATTTCGACCCGGCTCTCGGCCGGAAGGACGGTGGTGCACCTCCTGTCCGACACCTCGCCTGGTCCCGGCTTCGAGGCGGCCCAGGGCGGTCTTGAGGATGTCTATTTCGCGGCCCTGCAGTCCGC
Organism: uncultured Alphaproteobacteria bacterium; assembly: GCA_903912465.1. Lineage (GTDB taxonomy): Bacteria > Pseudomonadota > Alphaproteobacteria > Caulobacterales > Caulobacteraceae > Phenylobacterium. Next base: position 3,125 of record CAIWHQ010000021.1, read on the forward strand.
CCGCCAGACGGCCTAGGAGCGCATCATGTTCGGCCGGATCGCCGCCTTCGAATTCCGCTACCAGGTCCGCCAGCCCGTATTCTGGGTGGCGGCGGCCTTCTTCTTCCTGATCGTCTTCGGTTCGATGACCGTCGACAATATCCAGATCGGCGGCGGCGGCGGCGGGGTCCACAAGAACGCCCCGACGGCCATCGCCCTCACTCACCTCGTGATGTCGATCTTCTTCATCTTCGTGACCGCCGCCATGGTCGCCAACGTCATCGTCCGGGATGACGAGACCGGGTTTGGCCCGCTGATCCGTTCCACCCGGATCACACGCCTGGACTATCTCCTCGGTCGGTTCACTGGCGCCTTCGGCGCGGCGGCCCTCGTCTTCCTGGCCGTACCCCTGGGCATGTTCGCAGGCAGCCTGGCGCCCTGGGTCGACCCGGAGACACTTGGCCCCAACCGGCTGGGGGCCTACGCCTATGCCTACGGGGCCCTGGCCCTGCCCTCGATCTTCCTGACCTCGGCCCTGTTCTTCGCCCTGGCCACGACGACGCGGTCAATGATGGCGACCTACATCGGCGCCACTGCCTTGCTGATCCTCTGGGTCATCATGGGGACCCTCGCCACCCGCAATGAAATGCGCGAGCTCGCCGCCTGGCTGGATCCGTTCGGTGCCATCGCCGTGGGCGAGGCGACCCGTTACTACACCACCTTCGAGTCCAACTCCCGGCTACCCCAACTGGCTGGGGTGCTTCTCGCCAACCGGCTGCTGTGGACCAGCCTGGGGCTGGTCGCCCTGGCCGCCGCCTGCCTGGTATTCCGCTTCGAGACCCGGCGAAGTGGCCCGGCAAAGGCCCGGCGGAATGCCGCCGAGGTGCCCTTGTCTGCACCCCGCCCCACCCCCCCGGCGACCGCGGCTCGGGTCGCGACGCCGCAAGGGGGGCTACTGGCCCAGGGGGTTCAGGCCCTACACCGGGCCCGCTTCGAGGCCGGGCAGATCCTTCACAGCCCGGCCTTTGGCATCCTCATCGTGCTGGGGCTCGTCAATGCCCTGGGCGGCGTCTTCCTGGGCCTGGAGCAGAACGGGTCCGTCCTCCTGCCCATCACACTGCGCATGATCGAATTGCTGCAGGGCGCCTTCAGTTTCGTGGTCGTCCTGGTGGCCATCTACTACGCTGGCGAACTTGTCTGGCGCGATCGCGAGCGTCGCTTTGCCGACATTGTCGACTCCACCGCCGCCCCGGACTGGACCTTCCTGGTCCCAAAGGTCCTTGGCCTCGTCCTGGTGCTCGGCGCCATGCTCCTCGTGAGCGCGCTGGCCGCCGCGCTCGCCCAGGCCCTGCTGGGTTTTCCGCATCCGGATTGGGGCCAGTACATCGGCTGGTACGTGCTGCCGACCCTCGCAGACTGGGCTCTGATCGCGGTTCTGGCCATCTTCCTGCAGACCCTGGCGCCCAACAAGTTCGTGGGCTGGGCCCTGATGGTGGTCTTCCTGGTGCTGCAGCTGAGCATGTCCAGCGCCGGCTTCGAGCACAATCTCTACAGCTATGGGGGCGGCCCTGCGGTTCCCCTGTCGGACATCAACGGCCAGGGC
>CAIWHQ010000022.1 GCA_903912465.1 uncultured Alphaproteobacteria bacterium
AGAAGGGGTCGGCGTCCAGGGCCGGACCCCAGCGTTGGCGCATCCAGGCCGCGTCCCGGGAGAAGCGTTCGGTGTGGCGCGCCACCAGGTCCGAGCCCCGTGAGGCCGACTCCCGGTGGATCAGGTCGGCTCCGGGGGTCCAGATCACCTGCAGGCCCAGGGCCCCGATCTTCAGGCACAGGTCGATATCGTTGAAGGCCACCGCCAGGCCTTCTGCATCGAATCCCCCTGCCGCCTCGAAGACGGACCGGCGCACCGCCAGGCAGGCCGCCGTCGTCGCCGAGACGCACCGCGCCGTCCGCAACCGGTTGGAAGGCCCCGGGTCCCGGGGTCCCGCCCCCACCCCCACGGCACCCGCCACGCCGGCGGCGCCAATTCCCAGGGCGACGCCCGCGTGCTGCACCCGGCCGTCCGGGAAGCGCAGCATCGCCCCCGCTGCGCCCACCTCCGGCCGTAGGGCCTGGGCCGCCAGGGCCTTCAGCCAGCCGGCATCGCGGACCTCCACGTCATTGTTCAGGAAGACCAGCAGGTCCCCCGTCGCCGCCCTCACGGCCGCATTGTTGATGGCGGAGTAGTTGAAGGGCCCGGGCGCGGGCAGGATCCTTACCCTCGGGTCCCCGGCCAGTTGCGCAAACAGGGCCTTTGTCGCCGGCTCGGCGCTGTCGTTGTCCACGACCAGCAGCTCCAGGTCGGGCCAGTCGGTGGCCTCCAGAACCCCCCGGGTGCAGGCCTCCAGGAGATCCGCCCGGTCCCGGGTCGGCACGATGACCGAGACCTTCGGGGCCGGGCCGGGCAGGTCGCGGGTGATCTCCAGCCAGGCCGGGCCACCCTCCACCGCCCGCGCGGTGGCCGCCTGGCCCGTCGCCGCCAGGTGGTCATTCACCGCCCTTGCCGCCGCCGCCCGGCACCGGGCCATGGCCGTTTCCGAGAAGGACGCCCGCCCCGCCTGCCGCCAGTGATAGAGCACGGCCGGGATGTGTCGGATGCGCTCCGGGCCCGCCGCCCGCGCCACATGCAGAACCAGGTCCCAGTCCTGCGCGCCTTCCAGTCCCTCGCGCAGGCCCCCGGCCTCGACCACCCGGCTGCGGCGGATCACCGTCAGGTGGCTGGCCATGTTCTGCGACAGCAGGATCTCGGGGTCCCAGCCGGTCTTGAAGTGCGGCTCCACCCGCCAGCCCCGCCCGTCGATCTTGTCCTCGTCGGTGTAGATCAGGTCCGCTTCCGGGTGGCGCACAAGTTCGGCTGCCACCTCCAGAAGGGCGTGGGGCGGGATCAGGTCGTCCTGGTCCATGAAGGCGACGAAATCCCCCGAGGCCAGGGCCAGGGCCGAGTTGGTCGCCGCACTGATGTGGCCGTTGGTCTCGCGCCGGACAATGTGGATCCTCGGGTCTGCCGCCGCGGCGGCCTGTAGTCGGGCCCAGGCCTCCCCGCCCGGCGAGGCGTCGTCAGCCAGGCACAGCTCCCACTTCGGCCACAGCTGGGCCTGCACCGAGGCGATGGCGGCCTCCAGGTGGGCCAGGTCCGGGTCGAAGACCGGGATCACCACCGAGATCAAAGGCCCCTTCGCCTCCAGCCGGGTGGCCAGGTCCCGGGCCGCCGCCAGGTCCGCCAGCGTCAGCGTGTCGCAGCGGGCGATCCACCGGGCGTAGGCAGCGGGATCCAGGGCGTGGGGCTCCAGCACACTTCGGATCAGCCGAGCCCCCGCCGGATGCCGGGCGATGCGCTCAGCCAGGGCGTGGACCGGCCTGTGCAGGACCGGTATCGAGCGCACGACGCCCAACGTCCGGGCGGCCAGCCAGCGCAGGGCGGCGGCGGGTCCGGCTTTCGGTCGGGGCGGCGGGGCGGAGGCCATGCCTCCTTCTACAGCCGCCTCGCGCCCTCCGGCGACCCCTTCCCGTCGTCGCCGAAGGGTTCTAGGTCTGGAGACGGAGACCGGCGTGACCGACAGCACCTTGCGAACCTTCGCCCGAAACCTTCTCGGCCGCCTGCCCGGACTGGCGGCGCGCGCCCGCTCGGCCGTGCGCTCCCCGGACGAGGCCCTCGTCGCCGACGCCATGGATCCGGACTGGTATCGGGCCATGAACCCGGACGTGGTCGCCGCGGGCGCGGATCCCGTCGACCACTTTTTGCGGTACGGCTCGCGGGAGGGCCGCGACCCCGTCGCCGCCTTCAGCGTCCGCGACTACCTCGAGCTCTACCCCGACATTGCCGAAGCCGGGATCAACCCCTTCCTCCACTGGCTGAAGGCGGGGAAGGCCGAGGGTCGCCTGCCCCGCCGGGAGGTGGGTCGTGCGGCCCGCGCCGCTGCCCTGTTGGAGCCCCTGCAAGTCCGCCTCGACCGCGCCGCTGCCCGCTGGCCGCGGGTCCGGCCGGCCTCCCGGGACGACCTCGTCCGGCGGCTCACCGCCCTCGGCCCGGCCCTGTCGGACCTCCACCTGACGGTCAGCCACGATGACGCCTTCCGGAATGTCGGCGGCCTCCAGCTCTGCGTCCAGCGCGAGCACGCCGCCTTTGCCCGGCAGGGCGTGACCGGCCTGCACCTCCACCCGGTCGATACCTGGTCCACCCTGCGCCAGGACGGTGGCGGTCCCCTGGGCCTGGCCCTCGGCGGCGAGGTCCTGGGCATCTGGAGTGCGGAGGACCTGACCGCCGCCCTGGCCTTGGTCCTGCCCGCAGACGGCCGCCGCAGCTTTGCCCTGCACAGCCTGCTCGGCCACGATCCCGCCGCCATCGAGGCGGTCCTGCGGGCTGGCGGTTTCAGGAGGGGCGTCTTCTGGCTGCATGACTTCGCCAGCCTCTGCGCCGGGGTCCACCTCATGCGCGACGACCTGGCCGACTGCGGCGCGCCACCGCCCGCCAGCGCCGCCTGCGGGGTCTGCCTCTACGGTCCGCGCCGGGCCCTCCACGCCGGGGGCCACCGTCGTCTCTTCGAGGCCTTCGACCTGACGGTCCTCTCGCCGTCGCAGTCGGCCCTCGATCTCTGGCGGCGGGCCTCGGACCTTGGGGACGTCTCCGCCCGGGTCCTGCCCCACGCCACCCTTGGCGAGCCTGCCAAGGACGCCCCTGCGTCTCCGGCACCCGACGGCGTCCTGCGCGTGGCCTTCCTCGGCGCGCCGGTCCCGCACAAGGGCTGGGAGGTCTTCTGCGACCTCGTCCAGCGCTTCGCCGGCGATCCGCGCTATGCCTTCCTGCAGTTCGGGTCCCAGGGCGCAGGCTACGCGGGCATGGGCTTTGTCGAGGCCTCGGTCAGCGCCGCCACGCCCCACGCCATGCGCGACGCCCTGGCGCGCGAGGGGGTCGATGTCGCCCTGACCTGGTCCCTCTGCGCAGAGACCTTTGGCTTCACGGCCCTGGAAGCCGCCGCGGCCGGCGCCGCCGTCCTGACGGGACCGGACAGCGGCAATATCGCCGCCCAGGTTTCAGCCGGGCTTGGCGGGAGGGTCCTGGCGGACGAGGCGGCCCTGGTCTCGGCCTTCGAGACCGGCGAGGTCCTGTCCCTGTCCCGGTCTGCCCGCGGCGCGAGCGTCCGCGACATTGAGTTCAGCGAACTGACGGCCTCGCCAGGAGCTCGTCCAGGGCCTTGACGGAGACCATTTCCGACCCGACCCCGGCGTCCATCCGCATCACCTTGTTGCAGTAGAGCCGGATCAGGTCGAGGTCGTGCGAGGCCAGGACCAATATGCCTGCCCGCTCCACCAGGCCCAGCAGGCGCTGGTGGGCGATCTTCTGGAAGTCAGCGTCGCCCACGGCGATCCACTCGTCCATCAGGAGGACGTCGGCGTCCACGGCCGTGGCCACGGCAAAGGCCAGCCGCGCCTGCATGCCCGACGAATAGGTCTTGAGCGGCATGGCCAGGAAGGGACCCAGGCCCGTGAAGGCGGCGATCTCGTCCATCTTTTCATCGACCTGCCGGGCGGACAGGCCGGCGATGCGGCCGCGCAGGCGGATGTTCTCCAGGCCCGTGGCGGTGGGGTCAATGCCCAGGGACAGGTCCAGCAGGGGGGCGATCTTGCCCCGCACCTCGATCTGCCCCTCGTCGGGTTCGTAGGCACCGGACAGGGCCCGCAGCAGGGTGGTCTTGCCCGAGCCATTGTGGCCGATCAGGCCCAGCCGGTCCCCAGCCCTCAGCTCCAGGTCCAGGCCGGTGATGGCGGTCACGGTGGTCGACCCGTGGCGGGCCTGGTCCAGGCGTCCGCCCACGGCGACCCGGGCCAGGTGCTTCTTCAGGGACTTGGCGTCGTAGCCATAGACCGGGAAACGCAGGGTCAGGCCGCGGACGCTGATGAAGGCCTGGTCGGGCCGGGGCGGCGGGGAGGGCGGGCGCGGGCTCATAGGTAGTGCACGATCCGGCGGCGGGTGACGGTGAAGAGGCCGAAGGCGACCGCCCAGCCGATCAGGGCCATGCCGACCAGCACCGGGAAGGTGGAGGCTTCCGGCGCCAGTCCCATCAGCGGGGCCCGGATGGCGTCGAGCATGTGGAAGAAGGGGTTCCAGGTCAGGACGGCGTCCATCATGCCGACACGCGCCCCGGGCTGCCAGAACACCGGCGTCATGAACATCGAGAACTGCATGATCGACATGACGATCTGGGGGATGTCCCGGAACCGGGCCGAGATGATGGCGGTCAGCAGGCACATCCAGGAAATATTGATCAGGACGAGGACCAGGCCGGCCAGAGCCAGGGGCAGGTTCAGGGTCCGCCAGAGGCCGAAGCCGATGATCACCGCCACCACGATCACCATGTGGTGCAGCAGGGCCGCCAGGTTCCGCAGCACGGTCCGCCAGACGAAGGTCAGCATGGGCAGGGCGGTCTGGCTCAGCATGCCCGAGGCCTGGACGAAGGATTCGCAGCCCTCGATGATGGTCTGCGAGATCAATCCCCAGAAGACGATGCCCAGGGCCACGAAGGGCAGGGTGGTGGCCAGGGGGATGTTCTGCAGCTCGGCGTAGAGGAAGCCGATGCCCAGCACCATCACCGCCATGGACAGGGTGATCCAGAAGGGCCCGAGGATGGATCCGCGATAGCGCGAGACCACGTCGTGCCAGGCCAGGGACCAGGCCAGGCCGAGGCCCTGTCCGGAGCGCCTCAGGTCCTCGAGCGCCCGCGCCAGATCATCCCGGAAACCCCGGGAGCCCGTGCGCAGCATATGTTCAGTGATTTCCATCGTCGCTCCCGGCGAGGCGGCCCGAGGTAACAGGTCGGATTCGGTGGCGCAACCAGGGGGCGGTCAGGCCGCCGAGCGGGTTACCAGGACAAAGCCGGCCAGCATCACCCCGTATCCTAGCCATCCCTGCAGGCTCAGGGTCTCGCGGAACAGCAGCATGGCGAGCACCGGAGTCAGGCCCGCCCCGAGGATGGAGAAGGGATAGACGACGCTAAGGGGCGCCCGGGTCAGGATGTAGACCCAGAGCAGGGAGGTCAGCCCGTACCAGGCGAAGGCCCCCATCAGGGGAAGGTTGAGCGCGACCTTGGCGACCAGGCCGCCATCGATCCGGCGGGTCTGCTCCGCGCCCAGCTTGAACAGCACCTGCCCAGCCGGGAGGGCCAGGGAGAAGGCCAGGCAAAGGGCAAGGTCGAGGCCCCCCAGCGCCCGGTTCACGGCGCGGCGGGCGGCGTGGGCGCGGGTTGAGCTTCGGGGGCGGCACCGCCGGGGATGTTGACGATCGCGACCTGGTGGAGGGTGAACTCGCCGCCGGCATCGTCATCCAGGTCCAGGCGCAGGCCTGTGATCACCGACTTGACCCAGTCATCCCCGCCCTTCCGGGGATTGGCCATGTCATAGACCATCACCGTGGTCTCCCCGACCGCGGGATCGGTACCCCGGACCGGCTTGGTGGCGAAGGCGGCGGCCTCGCCGTGCTGGGCCGTCTTCCAGAAGAGGGCGCCGTCCCAGCGCGCCGTGTCCTGGTTCCGGGTGACGCGCACCAGGACGGTGTTGGCCTCGGCGCCCTTGATCGAAACATCCTTGGGGAAGCGGATAACGGAGTCGAATACGTTTCCCTTCACATCCATTCCGCCGCCCGGGCGGGCCGAAAGGGCGGCGCCGGCGGCCTCGAACCCGTCCGTTCCGGTCTCGAAGGTCCAGAGGGCCACCGGCTTCAGCGCTTCGCCATTGAGAACGAAGGCCTTGCGCGCCGGGTCCCAGCTGATCGGCTCGGCGGTCCGGGCAGGCCGTACCTTTCCTGCAGGGGCCTCGGGTGCGGCCGGCGTCGCCGGCTTGGGCTGGTCGCAGGAGGCCAGCACGAGTGCCGATCCCGAGAGAAGGACGGCGAGGGGACGAAGAATCCGGGGGGGAACCCTGAGAGTCATGTCGAGAGTCTCCAGAATCGACGGCCAAGGCCGGAGGGGTCGAGCGCGAGGTGTATGAGGCCCGTCATAGCGGCAAGATCAAGGAAGTAAAGATAGCGATAGTCGCAGGCGAGGGCGATCACCAGGAAGCTTCCCGCGAAGGCCAGGGCACCCGCCTGCAGGCCCGCCATGACGAAGTCGGAGGGTCGACCGCGAAGCAGAAGCAGGACCATCGTTGCCAGGGAAATCAGGGCAAAGGGCAGATGGGACAGGACCGGCGTACCGAAGAACCGGCTCGCATAGTTGTAGAGTTCACGGTCCTGGCGACTTTCCCGCGCGGGCAGCGAAAGCTCCGCAAGCACCAGCTCCGGCCCCTGGACGCCGGTTGAAACGGGAAGGCAGGCCAGGAGGTTCGGGGTCAGGAAGATCTGCCGGAAGACCTCGAGACGGTGGGCCGCGTAGTCCGGGAACTCACGGATCACCAGGTTCGCCCAGGTCGCGGGCATGACGCCCTCTGGCGTCGACCAGATGTAGTCTCCCAAGCCCTTCGCCTGGTCGAGGGTGTCGATACGCTCGGGGCTGAAGAACGCAGTGGCGGCGCGCAGGGCGTCGGCGGCATTGGGCGAGCTCGACTCCAGAGGCTCGAGAGACGCCTGCGGGTCTCTCGTCAGCACGCCTACGATGTCGAAGTGCTGGATGATTCTGAGCCCCGCGTCGGAGGTGGAAGGGTCAAGCTGGGGCAGGGCGCGGTGCAGGGTCGCGCTCGCAATGAGGATCACTGCGGATCCGGCGGCGACGAGGCCCAGCCCCGCCGCCAGGCTCGTCTTCCATCCACTGCGGCTGCGGAGGGCCAGGACGAGCCCTGCAGCTCCAGCCAGAAGGGCCAGTACGCCGTTCTGCCGGACCATCGCCGCGATCGCCAGCAGGATGGCGCCGCCGGCCAAAAAGGCGAAACGACTCCGGACCTGGCTCCACCGCTCGGCGGCGAATGCCAGGCAAACCGTGCCGGCGATGGCGAAGTTAGCGAACATCACGTCCTTCCAGACCGCGCCCTGGTAGATCAGGAGCTGGGGGGTCATAAGGGCGAGGACGAAGAGGACTGCCGCCAGCCAATGGACCCGAGGCGTGAGCCTGCTGAGCGCGACCAGGCTGGCAAAAAGCACCCCGGCGTTCATGGCCACGAACAGCGAGGTTCCTTCCAGCAAGCCGTCCAGCCGCCCGAGCAGCCAGGACATGAAGACGGGATTGAACGACCTCTGCGCATCCGCCCGGCCCTCCGCGAGCTGGATGACGGAGTCGGTGGTCATGTGGCCGGGCAGATTGACCGCGAGGACGATGACCAGCCCGGTCATGACGATCCCCCGGTAGAGGCCCCCGAAGTCGCGCTTCCGGTCGTCGCTCATGCGTCCGTCTCCGACAGAAGGGCCCGCAGGCCGCGGTCGAGGTCGCCCGAGGGGGTCAGGCCCAGCACCCCGGCCAGCCTCGCCGGGCTACCCAGGGACCGCCGGATATCGCCGGGCCGCTCGGCGTGGTGCGAGATCAGCGGCGCAGCTCCGCGGATCTCGGCCAACCTCCGGGCGAGGTCCAGGATCGAGGTTTCCTTGCCCGTACATACGTTAAGTGCCTCGAACAGCTCGCCGCCGGTGCGGGCGGCTGCCGCCAAGAGGGCGTCGACCACATCGTCCACAAAGACGAAATCCCGGGTCTGCCCTCCGTCGCCGAAGATGGTGATCTCGGCACCGTCGCCGGTGAGTCGGGCGAACCGTGAGATCACGCCGGAATAGGGTGAGCCAGGGTCCTGTCCTGGGCCATAGACGTTGAAGAACCTAAGGCCGGTCGACTTCAGGCCATGGACCCTGGCCGCCGCCCGGGCGTGGAGTTCGCAGCCCAGCTTGTCCGCGCCGTAGGGCGAAAGCGGGGCGGTCGCCGAGCCCTCGCCCAGGGGGATGTCGGGGGTGTCGCCGTACACGGCCGCGGATGAGGCGAAGACCAGGGCTGGCCGCTCTGGCAGTCGCAGGACAGTCTCGATAACTGAGACAAAGCCGCCGAGGTTCACCCGATGGGAGGCGGAGATGTCCTCGTTGCAGCGGGCCACCGAGGCGATGGCGGCCAGGTGATAGACGGCCTCGACGCCCTCGACCGCCGCCTCCAGTGCCCCCGGGTCGAGGATCGAGCCGATCCTCAGCTCCACGTCGGGGTGGAGTCGCCCGGCGTCACCCGTCGAAAGATCGTCCAGTACACGCACCTTCATGCCGGTGCCGACCAGCCGCGCCGTCAGTCGCCGGCCGATGAAGCCTGCGCCGCCGGTGACCAGGACCCGCCCCGCGGAGCCGGGCTTACCCACGACCGCCCTCCCCCTCCGGGAACCGCGCCTGCTGGATGGCGAGTCGGCGCACCAGCAGGGTCAGGACGTCCCCCGACCGGCGCTCGCGGATGATCGCCCCAACCACGGTCAGGAAGAGGATCACCGTCGTGGCATAGGTGATGAGGTCTGCGCCGCGCCCTACGCCGACCAGGTGGGCGAGGCGGGTCATCTGGTCTGGATTCCAGACGAAGAAGATGCCCGCAGCGGCGAACAGAATCACCGAGACCTTGAGGCCGAGGAAGGTGAACTTTCGGACCGAAGCCACGAACAGGACAAAGAGGAACAGGCCCGTGGCGACCAGGGAGACGATCATGACCGCGCCCCGAACAGCATGTCCTCGAGAATTCGGACCGAATTCGAGATCTTCTGGCCCTTGGCCAGGGAGTACTCGGAATAGGTGATGGTCACCGGATGCTCCCGCCAGTTCAGGCGGAGGCGCGCGATCTGCGACAGGATCTCCGAAGCGTGGGCCATTCGGTCCTGGCGGATGCGGATCTTCCGGGCAGCCTCGCGGGACAGGACCCTAAGGCCGTTGTGGGCGTCGGTCAGATTCAGGCCGGTGGTCAGGCGGGTAAAGACCACCGCCGCCTTGATGACCAGGCGCCGGGAGAAGGGCATGTTCACGGTCGCGCCGAGGAAGCGTGATCCCAGCACCGCGTCCAGGCCTTCGGCGCGGCAGCGGGCGACCATCTCGAGGGCCTCATCCACGTCATGCTGGCCGTCGGCGTCGAAGGTCACGACATGCCCGGCACCTTGCGCCAGGGCGAAGTCGATGCCGGTCTGAAGGGCTGCGCCCTGCCCGCGGTTGACCAGGTGGGTGGCCACGCAGGCACCACCAGCCAGAGCCTGGTCGCCTGTATCGTCCGCTGATCCGTCGTCCACCACGACGACCTGGGCGTGGGGCGAGACGCCGCGCACGACCTCCGCGATCATGGGGCCTTCATTGAAGGCGGCGATCACGAACCAGAGCTTTTCATCCCGGGACATGGCGTTGAAGCAGCTTCCGTTCATGAGGCGCCGGCGCGAAGCGATCTGTCCGGGTGTAAGCCCCGTCTCCCGACCCCGGCAAGAGGGTTTGCCAAGGATGTCGATCCTTCACCCGGGCTCGACCAGGGCCTCCAGCCGTCCGGCCGCCTCCCGCACCGCCGCTTGGGAGGCCTTTAGCTGGGTCTCCAGGCTACGGGCGTGGGTGCGAAGGTCCTGGCAGGTCCGCGTAAGCGAATCGACATGATCCTTCATGTCGCCGATCGTGCCGTAGAGGGACTGGATCTGCGCCTCGAGGGTTGCAACGATCTCCCGCGTCTCATTCAGGGTCTGCTCCAGGAGAGCGGCGCGGAGTTCGCCCTCTTTCCGCGTTTCCTCGATGGTCTTCTCCAGGAAGGCGGCTCGAAGTTCGCCCTCTTGCCGCGTTTCCTCGATGGTCTGCTCCAGGAAGGCGGCTCGAAGTTCGCCCTCTTGCCGCGTCTCCTCGACGGTCTTCTCCAGAAAGGCGGCTCGAAGTTCGCCCTCCTGCCGCGTCTCCTCGACGGTCTTCTCCAGGAAGGCGGCTCGGAGTTCGCCCTCCTGCCGCGTCTCCTCGACGGTCTTCTCCAGGAAGGCGGCTCGGAGCTCGCCCTCGTGCCGTGTCTCCTCGACGGTTGTCTCCAGGAAGGCCGCTCGGAGTTCGCCCTCTTGCCGCGTCTCTTCAACGGTCTGCTCAAGGAACGCTGCCCGGCCCTCGGCGTCGGCCAGGGCGGTGCGGGCCAGGGACCTGTCGGCCGAGACCGGCGAGACGAGATCGCCATAAAGCGCCTGCTGGCCCACCAGCCATGCGGCAGCCTGGTCCAGGGGGGTCCGCTCAGGCGACTCGCCCCGGGCGGCGGCAGACAGCCAGCCGAGGACGCCCGACGCCATCTTGCCGGCCTCACCGACGGCCGACAGATCGCCGCCGGGGGCGTTGCGTCTCAGCTCCGTCGACAGGAAGGCATCGATCTTCCG
>CAIWHQ010000023.1 GCA_903912465.1 uncultured Alphaproteobacteria bacterium
CGCGATGCAGGCGGCGCCGCCCCTGCTCAGGCTGATCCTAGGTTCACCCTATGGCGTGGCGATCCGGGTTTCTCACTACGTCCACCATCAAGACCCTCGGGTGAACTACAACCTGCAGTACCTCGCGGACCTGGTCCGGGGCCGGTGGCGAAGGCCCAGGGCGACTGAATGGGACCAGATGATCGCCCTTGGATTGATTGAACCCCGGCACCGCCAGCGCCTGGAGGGCCGCAGCTTCCTGTTCCATCCGTTCTGAGGTGAGCCCGGAAGGCATGACAGGGCGTGGCCTGTCCACCCCTCATCAAGGGCCGGGCTCGCCTTTGCGCATTGCGTCCGGGCCCGAATTCCGGGAACCCTGTCGTCTGGATCGAGGGCAGGATCCACTCCATCCCCGAGCCGCACCGCCGGCCGGCGCGCCCTAGAGGCGCAGGACCTGCTTGGCGATGATGTTGCGCTGGACCTCGTCGGAGCCCCCCGCAATGCTGGCCGCCCGGCCCTCGAGGTAGCGCACGATTTCCGGCCGCGCCCAGGCCGGTCCGATGTCCAGCGGGTCCGCGCCCGAGGCCTCCGGGAACCAGGGCGCGGCGTAGGGCCCGGCGCACTCGACGAAGAACTCCGTCATGCGCTGGACGATGTCCGTGCCCTTGAGCTTGAGGGTCGACGACTGCGCCCCGGGAGCCCCGCCGGCGGCGACCTCGGACAGGGTCCGCAACTCGGTGATAGCCAGGGCCTGCAGCTCGATCTCGGCCCAGGCGAGGCGACCGGCAAATCCCGGGTCGTCGAGCAGGCCGGTGCCCTCCGATCCTTCCTGCGCCTGCCCGGCCTCGCGGATCCGGCGCGACAGGTCAGTGGAGAGGGAGACGAAGGCCTGGCCGGTCCGCTCGTGGGTCAGGAGGCCCTTGGCGACCGTCCACCCCTCCCCTTCCCGGCCCACCCGGTTCTCCAGCGGGACCCGGACGCCGTCCAGGGTGACCCGGTTGAACATGTGCCTGCCATCGATGGAGATGATCGGGTGGACGGTCACGCCCGTCGCGCGCATGTCGAGCAGCAGGAAGGTTATCCCGGCCTGCCGTTTGGGCTCGTCCGAAGTGCGGGTGAGGCAGAACATCCAGTCCGCGCGATGGGCGCCGCTGGTCCACACCTTCTCGCCGTCCACGACATAATGATCCCCGTGGAGGACGGCCCGCGTCCGGAGCGAGGCGAGGTCGGAGCCGGCCTCCGGCTCGGAGTAGCCCTGGCACCACCGGACCCGGTCATGGACGATGTCAGGCAGGAAGCGGGCCTGCTGCTCAGGGGATCCGTAGGCAAAGAGGATGGGCGCCAGCATGCCCATGCCCATGCCCCCGACCTGGGGCGGCAGGCCGGCGGCGGTGACCTCACGCTCCCAGATGAAGTTCTGCGTGGGGGTCCATCCGGGGCCGCCGAATTGCGTAGGCCACTTGTTGGCCGCCCAGCCCCTGTCGAGGAGAGCCCTGTGCCAGCGGCGCTCATGGTCCCGGCCCCCGTCATAGCGCTCCGATGGCAGAAAGGTCGCCCGGACCAGGGCGCGGACCTCATCCCGGAAGCGGATTTCGTCGTCCGACAGGCTGAGATTCATGGACGTGCGCTCATGGAGTATTATATCTTTCGTCAATAAAGTCCGCGTTCGGGCGGTGGTCAAGGGAGGCGGGCGTGGAGACTGAGGCCTTTACCTTCGAGGAGCGGGACGGCGTGCTGGCGGGGCCTGTCCGCCGGCCGGTCAACCTCTCCCGCGACGCCTCAGGGTCCATCCATGACGACGCGACGGCCCAGACCCTCGGGTTCCGGGGCGGGACCGTGGCGGGAAACATCCACTTCGAGCAGTTCCCCCCCCTGGTGCTGGCGCGGTTCGGTGATGACTGGCGGCGGCGCGGGGGGCTCTCCCTGCACTTCATCACCGCCACCACGGATGGCGAACCCGTCCAGGCCTTCGTCGGGACGGCCGAGACCCTCGCCACCGGCGTCCGCCGGGCGCCCGCCTGGATGGAGACCCCTGAAGGCGTCCGCGTCTGCGAGGGCACGGCCTGGGCCGGCGGCGAGGATCTCGACTCCGCCCTTCGGCGGCGGGTCGCCCAGCAGCGGCCCGCGACGGACCTTCGGATCCTTGGGGCCTCCCGGGTCGGGGATGCGGCTCATGACGTCGCCAGCCGCCTGGACAGCGTGACGGCCCTCAGGCGACTGGAGGGCGTGACCGAGCCCCTTCCGGAGTATCGCGACCCCGCCCTCTTCGGCGGGCTCGTGGCCGCCCCCGCCGTTGCCATCGACGCGCTGCGCGCCGTCGAGAAGCCGCTGTTCCCGACCGAAGGCGACTATGTCGGCATGTTCGGTGCGATCGAGCTGGAGTTCCTCGACGGTCCGGTCTTCCTGGATCGCGACTACCGGGCCGACGGCCGGGTTCTGGCCCTGGGCGATTCCCCCAAGACCGAGGTCGCCTGGTACGAGAGCACGCTCCGGGAGGCTTCGAGCGGTCGCCGGGTAGCCCGCCTCGTCATGATGAGCCGCCTCCTGAAGGCCTCCTCGCGACTCTGGGCCTAGTCCTTCCTCGAGGATCAACGGCTTGGGATTCGGGCGATCTGTGGCAATATCCACGTCCTGGCCGGAGGCTCCCTTGCCCAAGACCGTCATCGCCGCGAAAGGCCGCCGGGCCATCGGGACTGTTTCAGCGCCATGAGCGGATTCGCCTCCACACCTCGCAAGCGCATCCGGCTGACGCCCGAGGTGCGCCGAGAGCAGATCCTGGACGAGGCGGCGCACCTGATCCTGGCCGAGGGCCTCCACGCGGTCAGCATGGAGCGGCTGGCGCGTGAGATCGGGATCAGCAAGGGCCTAGTCTACAACTACTTTCCCACGCGCGACGCCCTGCTGACGGCGCTCCTGAGCCGGGAACAGTCGGAGTTGCGCGACCGCGGCATGGCCAGCGCCCTCCAGGCCGAGAGCTTCGCCGACCTGATCCGCCAGACCACCCGCCTCTACCTGGAACAGACCCTCGACCGGGGTGCCCTGATCGCCGCCCTCCTCTCCGACCCCTCCGTCGCCCTCCTTATGGAGGCGGACAACCGCGCAGACCGGGATCGGACCGTCCGGTACTTCGTCCGCGCTGCGAGACGGGAGTATGGCCTACCTCTGCCGGTGGCGATCACCGGTATAGAAATGGTCTCCGCGGTCACCGACCGGGCCGGGCGCCTGGTGGGCGATGGCCAGCTCGACGTCGAGAGTGCGACCGAGATGTGCGTCGCCCTCATCACCGGCGGCCTGGCGGCCCTGCGGCGGAACCTGGGGTCCTGATCCTCAGGCACCGGGACCCGGCCCTGCCCCGGACGTCCGGGCGCGAAGAGAGGCGGCGATGGCCGCATGCCGGGCCCGGGTGATCCCGTAAGAGGCGAAGATGACCATCGAGGCCACGGCGATCACCGCAGGGATCGGTCCCCAGACCATGACAAGGCGCGCCTGGACCTCGTTCGGAAGCACCGCGCCCGCAGCCTGGCCGATATCCCTTGGGAAGCGGATCAGATCCAGGGCGACGCCGGCAAGAAGCACCCCGATGCCCACGGCGGCCTTGTTGGCGAAGCCGAGGCCTGCGAAGTAGATGCCCTCCCGACGTCGCGCGAAGAGGTGTTCGTGCTCGTCGGCGGCGTCCGCCATCATCGAGGGATAGGCGACGCTCACAAGTCCGATTCCTATGCCGGCGACGAAGGAGTTGAGCTGCATGGGCGCCAGGGCGGCCTGCCCGACGGGCGCGTAGAGGCCCGCCAGCCAGGTGCCCTGCATCACCAGCCAGTTGGCGATCAGCAGGGAAAGACCGACCAGGACCACGGTCTTCTTCTCCAGCCGGGCCTGGACCCGCGGGGCGGTCCCCACCCCGAGAAGCAGGCCGACGACGAAGGCGTAGGTGATGAACTGCAGGGACTCGCTCTTCAGCAGCCAGACGAAGAGAAACGAATGGCTGTTCAGCGTCGCGTTCAGGCCCTGGGCCAGGTAGGTGACCAGCGCCGAGACGAAGAGCAGCCGGAACGACCGGTTGGCGAAGATCTCCCGCACCTCGGAGGGAAGCCGCCGCCACATGGGCAGGGGCGCCAGGTCAGGCTGCGGCAGGGCCGCAGCGTACCTGAGAAGGCCCAGGCAGCAGGCCGTCATGCAGGCGAACAGGATGGCGCCGGCCGCCCACCCGAAACCGGGATAACCCTCGGCGCGCTGCAGTCCCCCGTTCGCAAAGAAGGCGCTGTAGCCCACTGCGGTGATCGCCAGGCCGGCCAGGACCCCGGCGGCGGACCGGTAGACAACGACGCTCGTCCTCTCCGCATAGTCCGTCGCCAGTTCCGCCCCGAGGGCCACGTACGGCACATGGAACAGGGAGATGGCGGCGCGCCCCGCCACCGAGAAGATGACGAGCCAGGCGAACAGGAGTGGCTGGGACAGGTCCGCGGGCGGCGAGAACAGCAGGCCGACGCTGACCACCGTCGGCAGGATCGCCGCCATCATCAGCGGAAGGCGGCGACCCAGCCTCGACTTGAGGTTGTCCGACCAGGACCCGATGAAGGGATCCACCACCGCATCAAAGGCCAGCCCGATCGCCAGGGCCGCCCCCACCAGGGCGCCTGAAAGGCCCAGGACGACGGAGTAGTAGAAAAAGACGAACCCGACGGCCGTGTCGAAGCCGCCGGACTGCGCCGCCTGGCCCAGGCTGTAGAAGACTTTCTGTCCGATCGTCGGTGACATCGATCCGGCCGCTGCGGCGTCCCTGGCGGGAACATCGGATGAATCCATGGCGCATGCCCCTACCTATTGACGGAGTCTTCAATTGTGCTTGACGGTCCCCCGCGCCTCCATCTAGCTATTGACGTTCATTACAATCAACATGCTGGCGGACAAGGGAGAGCCTCCCGACGCCGGAGGGGAGTGCGAGATGCGAAGCTACCGGTCCGCCGCCGTCGCTGCGGTGTCAACGATCGCCCTGATGGCCGGCGCGCCCGCCGCAGCCGATTCCACCAACCAGATCGAAGAGCTGGTTGTCACTGCCCAGAAGCGGGAACAGAATCTTCAGGACGTACCGATCGCCGTGAGCGCATTCTCCGAAGCCGCCCTGGACCGGGTGCAGATCGAGGACGCCACGGACATCCAGCTTTCGATCCCCAACGCCGTCCTCACCGGCAATGACCGCTTTACGCTACGCGGGGTGGGTAACAACGCCCTGGCCGGCGTCGACCCCGGTGTGCCGACCTTCTTCAACGGCGCGGCCGTCGGCTACCCGCCGCAGAACGAGTATTTCGACGTCGCCCGCATCGAGGTCCTGAGGGGCCCGCAGGGCACCCTCTATGGCCGCAACACCACGGGTGGGGCGATCAACATCATCTCTCGGAAGCCAGGGTCCGAGTTCGGCGGCGAGGTCAGCCTCCAGGCCGGCAACTACGAGAACATCCGCGTCGGCGGGGCGGTCGACCTGCCGCTCGGCCAGGTCGCAGCCATTCGTCTGGCGGGCTACTCCCTCGACCGCAGCGGCTATACCCGCAACGAGGCGACTGGCAACGACGTCGACGGCCGGAACCAGTGGGGCGTCCGGGGCTCCCTGGTTCTGGACCTTGGCGACCGGACGGATGCGACCCTGGTGCTCAGCCGCTTCGAGGAAGACAGCTCACGCGCGCGGGAAGGCAAGCGCCTGTGCAAGGCCCATCCGGTCCTGGGCTGCGACCCGACGGTCCTGGGCTTTGACTCTCCTGACGCGAACACCACGATCCTGCAGACCCTGTCGCGCATCTTCACGCCCTTCCCAGCGGGCGGGAACATCTATGCTGGTGCCCCCAATCCCACGGACCTTCGCCGGATCGCCGCCGACACGGACCCGACCTACACGGCCGAGCAGACCGCCGCCTCGCTCGAGTTCAACCACGACTTCGGCCAACTCACCCTGTCGGCCGTCCTGGGCTACTCGGAGTTCTCGACCGAGCAGAATACCGACTGGGACAACGCCGACCTGCCGTTCCGCTTCACCCAGCCGATCACCTACTTCAAGGATCGCGAGACCCAGGTCACGACCAACCGTCTTCTGACCACCGACAGCTTCACCTCGCGCGGCGACACCAAGACGGGCGAACTCCGCCTGGCCTCGCAGTTCGAGGGGCCCCTCAACTTCCTCATGGGCTATTTCGGTGCCCAGGGAACCAGCTCCGGCGGCTTCGAGACCTGGCACCCGGCGATTGAGTCCTACCAGAAGGCCCTGGGCCGGCCGGCGGAGACCTGGCGGGTGTCGTCCCTCACCCGCAATGGCAAGAACCAGACCTGGGCGCTTTTCGGCGAAGGCTACTATGAGGTGACGCCGGACATCCGCCTGACGGTGGGCCTCCGGTATACCGAGGAGGAACGCTCAGGCGAGAGCCGCTCCATAGTGCTGTCCGGGCTGAACCCCTGGGCCTACGCGAAATTCCAGGGCCAGAAGACCACCTACAAGGTCGCGGCGGACTGGTCGCCGGACCTCTCCTTCACGGACAAGACGCTGGTCTACGGCTCCGTCTCGACCGGCTACAAGGGCGGCGGGCAGAACGCAAACGCCACGGCCCCGACCTTCGGTCCCGAGACCGTGACGGCCTATGAGGTGGGAACCAAGAACCTGCTCGCCGACGGTGCCCTGCAGGCCAACCTGACGGCCTTCTTCTACGACTATACGGGGCTGCAGCTGGGCCAGCGGATCAATGGCGGTGTCGTCACCCGGAACGCCGACGCCGACATCTACGGGATCGAGGGTGAGTTCATCTATTCCCTGGGAGAGAACTGGCTGTTCGACGCCAATCTCTCGCACCTGCATACCCGGATCGGGACCTTCCTCAGCGAGGACGCCGCCAACCCCGCGCAGAGCCTGACGGCCACCACGCCCACGGTGCGGATCAATCTCGAGGGCAACGAACTGCCGCACTCGCCGGGCTTCAAGGCCAAGGCGGGGGCCCAGTACCAGGCGGCGCTCGGGACCGGCGACTGGATGGCGACCTTCCGGGTCGACGCCACCTGGCAGGACGCCTACTACGCCCGGGAGTACAACACCCCCACCGACCGCATCGACGCCTGGGGCGTGATTGACCTGCAGTTCCGCCTCGAGAACGACCGCATGGGCCTCGGCGCGCGGCTGTTCGTGAAGAACCTCACCGACGATGACAACATCACCAACATCATCATCGAGGACGCCCTGATCGGCCGCTACCGCAACGTGCGCCTGCTGGAGCCCCGGACCTACGGCGTCATCCTGCAGAAGCGGTTCTAGGCGGACGCTGAAACGTCCCGGTGGGCGCCCGTGGAGCCGTCCTCAGGTGCTGGGCTTCCCCGCACCTGCCGGTCCCGCAGGAGCCCAAGAGTCCCTCTCGACCACGAGTCGGTAGCCGTCGGCGTCGACCAAGGTGCGACCGCGCTGGTCCCAGTAGGGATTGAAGGACGGCGTCACCCGGAACCCCGCCGACAGGAGGGCCGCGCATCTGCGCGCCCAAACCTCCCGATCCGGGACGTAGACCACCAGGAGGTCCTCCGGCGTCGGCGTCGGCTGCACGGGATGATGGCGGTGGACCGTGAACCCGAAGGGGTGGCCTGCGCCGGGCGGGCGATCCTGAGGTGGGTGGGCATGGCGGGAGAAGGGCTGCAGGGGCGGGGCGGGCGCGAGTTTCTACGCCCGTCACACCTTAGCCCCGGGAAGGGGGCCGGCCCGGGTCCTGGCGCGGCGTCTTCCGGGCCCATCGAAGGGCGTTCCCGACATTACGCATTGCATCCGGCGACGACTTCCATGAACCCTGACCCCCGGATCGAGATCGGAGGGCGCGACATGCGGACGGCGAATCTGAACGGCCTTGGGGAGGTCAGCCGCCTGAGCCTGGGTGGCGGGATTGGCCAGATCTGGGGGGAGACCCCGCGGGAGGAAGCCCTGGCCACCCTTCACGCCGCCGTCGAGGCCGGGATCACCCTTATCGACTGCGCGCCCATGTACAACAACGCCGAACGGTTCATCGGCGAGGCCTTCGGGGGCCGCCCGCCGCCGGGGGTGAAGTTCACCACCAAGCACCAGCTCGGATCGCCCGGGCCCGGCGCGGCGGCGGCGGCCCTGGAGGCCTCGGTGGACGCCAGCCTCGCCGCCATGCGCCTTGAGCGCATCGACCTCTTCTTCCTGCATTCCAACCTGCACCGGGACGGGTACGCCTACGCCTTTGGCGAGAGCGCCAAGGCCCAGTTCTCGACCGCCCTGTCGATCTACGTCGAGGAGGTCATCCCCGCCATGGAGGCGCTGAAGGCCAAGGGCAAGATCGGGCAGTGGGGGGTCACCGGGATCGGCGTTCCCGACGCCGTGCTGGACGCCGTCGCCCATCCGGTCCGCCCCTCGGTGGTGCAGGTGATCGCCAACCTCCTGGATAGTCCCGGCGCGCTGAAACGCTATGCCGAGCCCGCCCGCCCGCGGGAGATCGCCCGGACCGCCAAGGCGGCGGGCCTGGGCGTCATGGGCATCCGGGCGGCGCAGGCCGGTGCCCTGACGGCAGCGGTTGACCGGGAGCTTTCGCCCAACAGCCCCGACCGGCGCGACTATGAGCGGGCCGCCCCCTTCCGGGCCCTGTGCGCCCGCTGGGGCGTGGACCCCGCCTACGCGGCCCATCGCTACGCCCTCTCCCTGCCCGACTTCGACCTGGTGGTCCTGGGGGTCAAGAACCGTTCGGAACTGTCCCTCTGCCTGAAGGCGGAGGCCGATGGGCCCTATTCCAACGCGGAGATGGCGGAGATCGACGACCTGGGCCTTCGGCCGACGGGGGCGTGAGGCCCGGTCGAGAGGGGAAGCCGTGCAGGACGGGTGGCGGTGCGGGCAGTCGGTGGCGAAGGGGTCTCGGGTTTGATCCGTCGGACTAGGTATGGAGCACGAGCCTTATCAGGCTGGCGCTCTCAGCCTCCCAAGATGGTCGCGGGCCAGTTTTGGAAGCAGACGCTCAGCAAGCGCGTCCTCGATTGCCGAGCGAATATCCGGCCCGGTGCGGGCAAACCCCAGAAGCCGGGCGGTCTCCATGATGAGTTCCGCCTCCGTCATGGAAAGGTTTTCCTGCAGGGCGTGGCGAGCTGCGGCCTCGAATTCGACGGGCGCGATCATCGCTGGCTTGCGCACCGTGTCCGAGGCGGCCAGTTGCCCACGGTCTCTCCCGAAGATCGTAGCGCCGGGCAGACTCCAGAAATCGCCTTCAGACGACACTTCACCAGACCGTTCGCAGTTCCGGAGCGCCTGAAGCGCCGTCTGTTGGACGACGTTGCCTGCACGCTGCAGTCCACAAATCGCGGCGAGCCGGCGACCCGCCTCCTCCGAATGGATGGGGTGTTCCTGCTCCACGATGCGGAGCATCCAGGCCGCGACCTGGGCGAGGCCAAAATCCTGCGGTTTGGTTGCGCCGTTCGCCACGCGGAACTCGGCCTTCAGGTAAGGATCAAGACGATGAGGTCCGGGAGACGCGTCGAACGTCCCGTCACCGGCATTACCGTCTACCTGATTGTGATGATCCTCTTCCGGATCCGACGCCTGTGGATCATCGGATGTCGCCGGCCGTTCACCTGCAAGTGCCGCCTGGATCGCCTCCCGGATTCTCTCGATCTCGCGCTCGCGCTTGTAGAACCAGTCCGTTGACCAGATGCGATGCAGCCGCCAACCCCGGTTCTCAAGGATCATCTGCCGCAAACGATCCCGGTCCCGGGCGTAGCGGGAGGAGTGGTAGGCCATCCCATCACACTCGATACCGAGCAGATAGCGACCCTCGTCTCGGGGATCGATGACGGCAAGATCGATGAAGAAGCCGGCCATGCCAACCTGCGGCCGCACATCAAACCCAAGGCCGCGCACAGCCTGCGCTACGTCTTCCTCGAATGGAGAGTCGAACCCCCGTTCGGTCTCCATGGCGACAGCCGTGTAACCGTCCTTGGCGAGCTTCAGGAACTCCTTCAGGGCGCGGACGCCCGGCTTGCTGGCACCATCGAGCCGAATGTCCTCGGCTACGATCGAGGAAAACACCTCGCACCGCTTCCGGGCGCGGGTAATCAACACGTTCAGGCGGCGCTCGCCGCCGTCACGCCCCACCGGTCCGAAGTTCTGGGTGAGTTTCCCGTTGGCATCCCGTCCGTAACCCACGGAAATGAAGATGACGTCCCGCTCGTCGCCCTGGATATTCTCCAGGTTCTTGATGAAGAGCTCCTTTCGGTCGCCGGACGGCTTCATCAGAGCCTCAAGATCCGGGTGCTTCCGGGCAAGGTCGTCGATCTGGTCGCGGATGCAGTCACGCTGTGCGACCGAAAAGGCGCCGATGCCGAGGGACAACTCCGGGTGCCGCCGCGCATGTTCAAGCGCCGCCTTTGCGATCAGACCCGCCTCGACTTCATTTCGCGCTGTCTTGCCACGCTCATAGCCACCCTCGGGTACAGGCCTGAAGACGAGGCCGGTATCCCCGTCCGTCGTCCCGGCGACGATTGAGGGCGGCAGCATGAGTTCGCCGCCGTAGAAATTTCTGTTCGAGGTTGCGATCAGTGCCGGATGCTCGCTGCGGTAGTGCCACTTCAGCATCCGCGACGGGAATCGCGGTGCGCAGAGATTCAGGATGCTCTCAACATCCTTGATGACCGCCTTGCGGGGCGCGCCTGCAGGTGCGTCATCCTCTTCATCATCCGGACCTTCATCATTGATGATGCGGTTGAAGAAGTTGGTCGGAGGCAACTGACGGTCATCACCCACGACCACGAACTGCCGGCAGCGCGCGATTGCGCCGAGGGCATCCTCGGGACGCACCTGGCTCGCCTCGTCGATGACGAGGAGATCAAATTCCAAGGACATCGGCTGCAGATACTGGGCAACCGATAGCGGGCTCATCAGGAAAATGGGTTTGATGCGCTGCACCGCTTCGCCAGCCTTCAGCATCAGCTTCCGCACAGGCATATGATTGCGTTGCTTCCTGAGCTCATCGGCAAGGATACCCATCGCACCCGAAGAACCCGTCGGGCGCCGGTCGATATGGGCTCGGGAGACCTGGTCCGAAGCCAGCCGAATCCGGTCTTTATCCGCAGTCCTGAAACGCTTGACGAGCCGATCGAGTTCATCCCCCAGCACTTCGCCAAGCTCCGGATTCTGTGAGCGAAGTCGATTCCACTTCGCCTCGAAGATCGCCAGGGCAAGGATCGGCTCGAGCTGAGCGGGTGTGACTTCACCGGCGTAGGCGCCGTCTGCAAGCCTAGGACAACCGAGCTGCCGAACCCAACTCAAGCCGTCCCGCGCCGCAGTCCAGTCAACCAGGAACTCGAACTTCTCGGACCACTGAATCGCCGTCGCAAGCAGGAGCTCGCACGGAACCCCCCGCAGGTCGGCCCCCTCGAAGGCAAGATTTAGGTCCAATTTCAAGGCTTCGACTGCATCGCCGAAGGCGGCCTCCGCAGCCTCGCCTGCATGCCCAAGGCGATCCGCGAGGTCCTGAGCCTCTGAGGAAGGGAGCAACGGAAGGCGGATACCGACGACCTCTTCCGCATGAACCAGTCTCGGCAACCAGGCGGCCAGTTCCGCCAATCGCTCCCAATCCGACTGGAGGCCCCGCCAGTGCGTCCCAAGCACCGGTCCTATACTTTCACCAACCGATAGGATCGTGGCGCGGACCTGCTTGAGCTCAATCAGGGCGTCGAGCTTTGCCAGACGGACCCGATTTTGTCCCGGCCAGGCACCATTCCAGTGTCCGCGGACTTCTGCGATGGCATCTCTGTATGGCTTCGAGAGAAACCTGAGGATTGAGCCGCCGCGGCCCGCGATTTCAACGCGGACCCGCGACCAGTCCCGCTCGAGCGCGCTCGGCCGGAAGGCCTGCGCGACATCCGCCTCAAGAGTGGCGAGACGCAGACCGTTCTGGATCGCAACACCAATCTCCGCCAGGACGAGGCGCCAACGACCATCGGCGATGATCTCCTCGAACCCCGTCGGGCGAACCGCGATCAGACCGAGCGCATCCAGCCAATCCGATTTTCGGTGGAATGTGAGTTCACCGGGAACTGGAAATCTTTGGCGAACCGCATCGACCTGCTCCACAAGCGCCGTCGCGGTTTCCCGGCACAGTACTACCTGCGGTCTCAGACGGTCACGGACCAGCGGGTCTGGCGCTGGAATGCCCACGCCCCGCCAAGGGTGGAGCGCTGGAGTCCCAGAGGTCAGAAGGCGACCGGCGACCAGCGACATCTCGCGCCGGACCTCATCCACGTGGGCCGGGGTCCATTCCGCGGCGCCTGGGAGTTCAAAGTTCGGCGTTGGCGCCCCGCACCCCTTCAGGAACGAAATTTCGCCCATGAGCTTGAAGGGGGTGAATCCGGCCGAATCCGACGTGTGAAGCAGGTCTGAATGGCTGCGAAGCCGCTTCTGCGTTTCCCCGAGTTCGGCGAAAGCGGACTCGGCCCACATCGGCGGCGGTGCGGTGTTCTGCCCCTTCCGAAGCTGTTCGAGCACAGAGGTCTTCGACGACTTGCGACTGTGAAGTTCGAGGCAGATGGGTCCCAGCCTCGCCGCCGCCAACCGTTCGTGCACGACGTCCAGCGCCGCCATCTTCTCAGCGACGAACAGAACGGATTTCCCGCCGGCCACCGCACCGGCGACTATGTTGGTAATGGTCTGCGACTTCCCTGTGCCAGGGGGACCCTGGATCACGAGGTTCTTGCCGGCCAGAACCTCCTGGATCGCGATTGCCTGGGAACTATCCGCGTCCGTGACATGGATCAGTTCGGCGGGTCTAAAGACCTGATCGAGCCGATCATCCTCGGCGATCAGAGGGGTGTCTACGATTTCATCGTCACCAAAGTCACGCAGCAATAGCTGCTTGAGGAGGCTGTTTCCCAGCAGGAGCCCATCATCCCAGCTTTCCGGCTTTAGATCCCGCCAGAGCAGGAATTTTGAGAAGGAGAAAAAGCCAAGGAGCATTTCATCTGGGTGGACCCGCCAGCCTTTCAGGCCTTCAACGGCCTTTGCAACGTCTTCGAAGTATTCACTCGGGCTCCACTCATCACGCTCCGGAATTTCGGGAAGCTCGACCCGGAACTCTTCCTTCAGCCAGGCCTGAAGGCTTATGTTGGTGATAAGATCCTCATCACGAACCTGAAGTTTAAACCGGTCACGCGCTCCCTCTCGGATCAACTCGACCGGTAGCAGCAGGAGTGGAGCGAACCGCTCGACCTCAGACTTGGCGTGCTCACGCCACTCAAGGAACCCGAGCGCCAGGAACAGTACATTGACGCCCTGCTCCTCCTCAAGCGTGCGTCCTTCATGGTAGAGGCTGAGAAGACGCTTCTGCAGCCCATCCAACGTCATCTGTGTTTGAAGCTTTTTATCGGAACGCCGATACGTTTCCGCACCTGCCTCTGCCACCTTGACCTGGTCTTGATCTTCAGAGCCTTCACCGCGACCATGTATGAAGGTAAACTCGCCTCTATCGCGTAAACGGGCGAAAATCTGATCGCTCAGTTCATCGAATACGCGGACCTGACGCGCTTTACTCGACTTTAGGGGTGTGTTTATGAGCTTGTTTCGCAGAGACCGGTCGAGCAGGCGGTCTCGTGCGAGCTCCAACGCCGCCTGCATGGTTCCAGAAAGGAGACTGTTCTCGCCTCGCTTTTCCGGCGAAACTGCCAGCTCCGGCGCATCAAACTGCGAATCCACCGCGTCTTCTGACATACCCACCCCCAACCCAGAGTGAGACTGGGCGAAAAGCGCTGAGAGCACAATTCTTGCTCGAGATTCACGAAGCAATCCTCGTGACACCCGCAGAACTACGACCGAGGCTGTAATTCACCACAGACCGAAATATTCCGGCGCTGGCAATAGAGGGAATGTGTCAGCAGGATGGGTGGCGGTGGGGGCAGGCGGCAGACAATTGATCTCCGTCAGGCGGAAATAGCTTTTCAGGCAGGTGACCTAGACTTGAAGACCCGCGGGAACTCATCGAGGCGAAATCGATTGGCCTGTCCGGGTCGCCCCGTTGGCTTACATGTCGCGACCTGATGGCGATTGAGGGTTAGGCGCCCGGATCAACCCGGCCGTTTGGTCAGAGGGCGGTCAGTAATGGAGCGCTCCGGGGCGTACTCTGAGGAAAGGCGGCTCACGAGTTCCTCGACACTGGGAACGCCCAGGACGCCCGAAACTGAGTGCCCTGCACTCCAGATGTCTCGCCATCGCCTCGGACCGTCACCCTCAGGGCCGTAGAGGGCGCGGGCGACGTCCGGGTCCGGATTGCGGTCGAGGGCCTCAGGATCAAGTCCCGCCGCCCGGACTGACGGGCCTAGAATGCTCGTTGGTAGGCCTGTGAAGGCGGGCGTGAGGATCACGTCATCCATGCCGCTCGCGACCAGCATTTGCTTATAGGCCTCCGGCGCGGCGCTTTCCTGGGTCGCGATGAAGCGCGTTCCCATATAACCGAGATCACACCCCAGGACCTGCGCCGCCTGCAGGGAGGCGCCATCCGACAGGCCACCCGCAAGTATCAGTGGGCCATCAAAGAATGTGCGGACAGCTCGGACGAAAGCGAACGGATTGGCCCAACCCGTCTGGCCACCGGCGCCAGCTGTCAGGAGGACAAGTCCGTCCGCACCCGCCCCAATGGCCCGGCGGGCGTGTTGTACTGAAGCGACGTCCGCGAAAACGAGGCAACCTGCAGCGTGAAGCGGCGCGACGACGGGCTCTGGCGACCCGACGCTGGTGATCACCATCTCCACGCCATGGGCGATCAGGCGATCGAGATCTGCGCCGAGAGTCGGGCTGCGCATGATCAGGTTCGGGCAGAAAGGCGCGGCGCGAGGAGACAGTTGGCTTCGGAGCTGGCCCAGCCAGTCGTCCAGCTCGTTCGGCGATCGACAGTTGGCCGTCGGAAAGGCGCCAATCACTCCCGCCTTGCAACAGGCCTCGACAAGCGGCAGACCGGAGACCCGAAGCATGGGTGCGGCAATCACCGGCAGCGAAAGCCGGCCCAGGATGTCGGCGAAAGGGTCCGCTTCGGCCACGCCAATCACCTCCGGCTTTCGGCAGGAGCGTTCACGGGAACCGCGAGCCTCACCGCCAGTTCCCTGAGCTCACGTTTCAGGACCTTGTCCAGAAGCCCCTTTGGCAACTCGTCGACCACATGAAGGCTCCGCGGCCTCTTGAAGTCGGCCAGACGCTCCAGGCACCG
Source organism: uncultured Alphaproteobacteria bacterium (assembly GCA_903912465.1). Classification (GTDB taxonomy): domain Bacteria; phylum Pseudomonadota; class Alphaproteobacteria; order Caulobacterales; family Caulobacteraceae; genus Phenylobacterium. The sequence continues at coordinate 15,186 of CAIWHQ010000023.1, forward strand.
AGCCCGGATGGCGGCGAGCGTCTCGTCGGGTCGTCCCTCGATCACGACGAAGGCGACAGGGACCTCGTCCAGCATTCGATCCGGTAGTCCGACGACTGCGGCTTCCCTGACACCCGCGACCTCGAGGATGACCTGCTCGATCTCGACGGCGGCGACGTTCTCGGCTCCTACCTTCAGCATGTCCTTGGTGCGCCCCGCGTAGAAGGCGTGACCGTCGGGGGCGGCGATGACCTTATCGCCCGTGCAGAACCACCCGTCAGAGTCGAAGGCCTCGGAAGTGGCCTGAGGATCGTGGAGATAGCCTTGGAAGATAGTCACGCCAGGCTGGCCCTTGATCCAGAGGCTGGCCACCTCGCCCGGTGAAGGCGGAAATCCGTCCTCACGCCGCAGGTCCACCCTGTAGCCGGGATTGGCCCGCCCCATGGCGCCCTCTGGCCCAGGGTGATGCAGATCCGAGCTCAGCGGCTGGCTGATCATCTCCGTCATCCCGAAGGCGCCTAGCGTCCGGACGCCCCAACGGGAGCTGACCGCCTTCAGGTCTCCCGCGCAGACCCAGGTCCTGAACCGGTGAGAGGGCGGATCCGGCAGCCCAGAGACCGCCTGCAGGGTGAAGCCGACCATGTTGGCCCACGTGCATCCATGGGCCACCGCTACATCCCAGAACCGGGTCGCGGAGAAGCGCGGCATCAGGACGACGCTCCCTCCCGAATTCAGGGTCCCGAGGAAGTTCCAGCTCAGGGCAACGGCGTGGAATAGCGGCAGGAAGACGAGGCAGCGGTCCTCCGGCGTGAGGCCGAAGTGCGCGGCGTTGGCCCTGGCCGCCCACAGCACATTCGCGTGGGTCCAGACCACACCCTTCGGGCGCGCCGTCGTCCCGGAGGTATACATAACGCTGCAAGGCGCCTCTGGCGTCGCCTCCCAGGTCGGGCAGGCTTCGGGTGGAGCCCTCAGTGTGTCCAGGGGTTGGGCGTCCGGCAGGTCTGTCGGATCGATCGAGACAATCCAGCGACAGTTTGCCGCCCTCTGCTTGAGCAGGCCGGCATAGGCCGAACTGGTGATCGCACCTACGGCCCGGGAGTGTTCCACAAAATAGACAAGTTCGTCCCGGGTCGCCCGGGTATTCGTCGTCACCGCGACCGCGCCGATCCGAGCGCAGGCGAACCAGGCCAGCAGCAGGGCTGGATGATTGTCGAGATGGATGATGACGGCGTCGCCAGGCTTCACGCCCATACCGGCCAGACCTGCGGCGTAGGCGCGGGTCTCGTCTGCGAATCCCGCATAGCTGTAGACCTTGGTCTCACCTTCGGCGGGGCTCCAGATCAGCAATGGCTTGTCACCGAAGCGCAAGGCCTGCCTGTCGAGAAGGTCCGGCGCATTGCGACCCACAAAGGGACTGAGCTCCATCCTTCAACCTCCAATGACGGGCGTTGCACGTCTGCGCGCCCTCACCCTCCAGCGCCCCTCGACCATGGCGGCCCCTATGGGATTTCGGCGGCCAGAGCCGCGGGCGTGTGGGTGGAGGGAAGCGAAGTCCCACCTGCCGCCCGGATCGGATCCGACCTCATCCCAGGCTCTTCGCATACGTGATCACTGTGTCCGCGATCAGCTGGGGCTGTTCTGGAAGCATGGCGTGACCGGCGTTGGGCGCCTCGATTACGGAGACCTGGGCGCCGAGCTCCTCCTTGAGGATCTGGGCGTTCGCCGGTGGGGCGAGGATATCTTCCCGGCCCTGGATGACCAGGATTGGCCGCCCTCCCGCCTTCCACCAGAGCTCGACGGGAGTCTGTTCCGACGCGTGCAGCTGAGCGCGGGCCACATCAGGCCACCACCCATCTCTCCAGGGAGACGCATCATTGCCCGGCGCAAAGAACGCCTTGCCGACCGCCTTCATCCGGACCTCGACCGGAAGGGAGAGGTCAAAGCACTGCAGAAAGATTGGCTCGATTTCCGGCGCCATCCGCACTCGACCTCCCGCAGCAAGGAGGATCACAGCTCGCACGCAGGATGGGTGGAGGCTTGCAAGGCGACGAGCGACGCGATTGCCGAAGGCGTGTCCGACCACGATTGCCGGCTCGGCGGAGACGTCATTCAGGGCGGCAAGGACGTCCCCCGCGAGATCATCCAGGCGCAGGGCCTGCATCGGACCCCGACTCTCCCCGATACCCCTAGGCTGGGGAGAGATGGCCCGGAAGCCCGCCCTGGACACCGCCGCAGCCAACTGGTCGAAATCCTCCGCGCCACGTCCGAGAGAGGGCAGAAAGACAACAGGCGCGCCGCGCCCCGCGACTCGATAATGCAGAATCACCTCTCCCGAACGCACCGTTCGGCCCTCCCCTCCCCGGGCGGCGCCAGCGAGGCCGGCGCCTAGGAGCCCGCCATTCAGATCTCTGCGCGACATCATCCCGACGCGCCCTCATATTCAGGATAGCCGGGGAACGAGGCCTTCAGATAGGCCTGGTTCAATAGCTGGGTCGCCACGAGGTGATCGGTTCCGGCCCTGTACACGGAAGTCTGCATCCAGAGGCTCTCCGTCCGGCGGCTGCCGCTCATGGCGATCATTGTCCGCTCGACTTCATATGGTTCCCCGACCAACAGCGGGCCGTCAATGAGACGAATCTCCTGGTCGGCGAACAGACCGACAACTGGGTTCCGGACGGGGATCGGTTCGTCGGCGATGGTGTACTGGCACAGGACGCTGATCATCTCGAAGGGAAGGATCGGACGCCGCCAGGGTGTCTCGGTGGCCGATGCCGGATCGTAGGCGGGAGAAGGTTCCGTTATGCTCTGCAGCTTCTCCCGCAGGCTGAAGGGGTAGAGTTCGCCCATGTTCTGGTTGAACTCCATCACTACCTGACGACGCGGTGTCTTCGCGCCCACAACAATGTCGGCCAGGATCCTGCGCTCCCGAAGAGGCTCAAGTTGGCCCAGTCGGAGGTCTAGCGCCGTCTGTCCATGGTCAGGCCCGAGGGAGATCGTCCCGCGAAGCACCTCCACGCCGTCACGCTTGAGGACCTGAACCTCAGCCCTCCGGGGGTCGCGCTCTAGTCGGATCTGGGCCTGCGTCTCCTCACCCTCGAAGCAGGGAGCCCGGTAGTGGGCGGAGATGCAACCCCGCGCGAGGAAGTCTTCGCCCCAGATCCGCACACCGAGGGGCGCGAGCAGGCTGAAATGAGTGGGGCCCTCAATCGTTCCGCCGCGAAATCCCAGCTTGCTCGCTGTGTCGTCGTCGTGGATCGACTTGTGCCCATCGTAGGACTGCGCGGTCAGCATGTTCCGTGGCGACCGCCAGGGGCCGACAAGCAGACCATCGGGCTTGGCTTCGATCGGCGTGTTGAAGAGGAGAGACATATCGGCTCCGGCTGGGTTCAAGTTCCGCCTTGGGTCGGAGCCGCGGCGGATCCACTCCACCCAGACCCCGTCCAAGCCTTTGTATTAATTGAAGAGTTGAACCTTTCGTCCGTTGACTTCGATGCTGAATTGACGGCGACTTGTGTACATCGGTGCGATGTTGGAGGCGTCCCAGGCCGCAAAGCGCCGCTTCAGGTCTGAGACGACTTCGGGATGGCGGGCCGCGACATCGACGGTCTGCCCAGGGTCGACTCGAATGTCATAAAGCAGCGTGTATTGGCCGAGCGGTGAGACCGGCGCAGGCACCCCGTCAGGCACAGGTCTTCCGACAAGGCTCTCCGGATCCTCTGCAGTCTCCGACTTGTTGACCACAACGAGGCTCCAGCGATCGGTCCTGACGACGTGATTGGGGCCCATGCGCCAGAAAAGGGTTCTTTCGGCTCGGGCCCTCCCCCCGGACCCCATCAGACGGACGAGGTCGAGCCCCTCTGCGGCCTTCGGCGTCTGAGCACCGGCAACCGCCGCGATGGTCGGCAGGATGTCGAGGGACGAGACAGGACGATCGCTGACACTGGGCCTCAGCCTGGCCGGCCAGGACATGATGAACGGAACGCGGATTCCACCGTCCCACGGCAGGGCCTTGTGCCCGGAAAGAGGGGCGTTCGAACAAGCGCCACGAATGTAGAAGGGACATCCATTGTCGCTCAGGAACACGACAAGGGTGTTATCCCTCTGGCCTGTGGCCTCTAGGGCCTTCAGAAGCCGACCGACACCGTCATCCAGTGACGAAACCATCGCCGCGTAGACGCGGTGATGGGTGTCACCAATGTTTCGAAAGCGATCCAGGTAGGCATCCGCCGCCATAAGCGGCGTATGGGGAGCTGTGTAGGCCAGATAAAGGAAGAAGGGTGCGTTTCGCTTCCGGGAGACAAACTCCACAGCCTCGTCGGTGAACCTTTCTGTCAGGTAACCCGGCGCCTCGATAACCTCCCGGCCTCGATAGACCGGCATCCGGTTCCGGCTAAAACTCTTTAGGTCAGCGGTCAAAGCGACTTCATCCGCGGGGCCAGGTCCAGGCTCTGGAAAGTAGGAAGTTCCGCCGTCAAGGACCCCGAAGAAACTCCCGAAGCCCCGGTCCAAGGGATGATATCCGGCCGCCTTTCCGATGTGCCACTTCCCGACCATTCCGGTTTCATAGCCTCGGTCGCTGACCAGGGCCGGGATCATCACCTCGTTCCGGGGAGGTCCGACGCTCTCATCTCGCCCGACAGGATTGAACTCGAAGCCGAAGCGGGTCTGGGCGCGCCCGGTGAGCAGGCCGGCGCGCGACGGTGCGCATACCGCGGCGGTCACATACCCATTCGTGAAGCGGACGCCAGACCGAGCCAGGGCGTCAATATTCGGCGTCGGTATACGGCTGCCCTGGGCGCTGATGTCACCATAGCCGAGATCATCCGCAAGGATGACCACCACATTGGGTCGCGTCTCAGCCGCCATTGCACCTCCGGTCGCCACCGCTTCAAGGGAGAGGGCGCCAACAATGGCCGCAAAGCTCGCGGCGAGAGGTCGCATCAGCATGAATCACCTTGTTCGACAGAACGGATTGAATGGGGTGGAGTCACCGCCCGCAGATTTCGGCGCACTCGGCTCAGGAGAGTTTGACGGCTTGAAGACGCCGCTACTGGTCGTGGAAGACGACCCTACCGCAATGGAAGACCTGGAACCCCGTTGTCGGCGCCCAGGCAGGCGGCTTCATTTCCGACTGCCATGCCTTAAAACGGGCTTGGAGGGCCTTGGTGCGATCGGGGTTTTCGAACATCAAGTTCCTTGTCTCAAGCGGGTCCTGCTTGAGATTGAACGTCCAGGGAAAGCTATTCGGACGCGTATTCGACATCAGTTTCCAATCGCCCATCAGAACTGCAAACTCGGCTCCGGTCCTCCAGAAGAGAGCGTCGTGGATCGGGCTCCTGTCACCCTGTACCCGGGGAGTGAGGTCAACTCCGTCCAGGGGCTTGTCCGCCTCCACGCCCGCCGCCTGCAGAATGGTGGGATAGAGATCCAGGTGGGAGACATTGCGGTCGTCCTGCCGCCCACGGGGCCATTTTCCGGGCCAAGAGATGATGTAGGGCACCCTCGGTCCACCCTCGTTGTAGCTCAGCTTGCCGCCACTGAGTCGGGTGCAGTCCGAGATGCCGAAGTAGGTCGCGGCGCCATTGTCGGAGGTAAAAATCACAATCGTATTGTCGGCGATCCCTGCGTCCTCAAGCGCTTTCATGACTCTTCCGACACCATCGTCGAGGGCGCTGACCATGGCGGCATAGGTCCGCTTGAGCGGATCCTTCTCCCGCTCAAACCGATCATAGTACTTGCGGGAGGCTTGAAACGGACTGTGAGGCGCCGAGTAGGCGAGATACATGAAGAGGGGCTGGTCCGCCGCCCGCTGCCTGCGGATCTGCCCCACAGCCTCAGCAGTGAGAGCATCCGTCAAGTACTCGTCCTCGTTGCGGATCGGTTCCCAGCCCGCCGCTCCTTTGCGCCAACGGCCGACTTGGGTGGACTCGGCCTCCCGTCGGAAACTCCGTTCCCCGACATAGGGTGCCGCCTGATTCACCACATCAGGCGCCTCCGGATTCATGTAGGAAGTCTCACCGCCGAGGAAGCCGAAGAACTCGTCAAACCCCCGAGATGTCGGAAGCCGATCGGCCGTGATACCCAGGTGCCACTTGCCGATGCCGACCGTGCGATAGCCAGAGGCCTGCAGCCTTTCCGAGACCAGGGTCTGTCCGGGCTGCAAACCGCCATCTGGCTGCCGCGGGCTTGAGGGCGCAAGATAATCGAAGCCGAAACGCTGCGGGTACTGGCCTGTCAGAAGGCCTGCACGCGAGGGGCTGCATACATTCGCTGTGGCGTATCCCCGTGTGAATTTCACCCCCCTGGCGGCAATTCGATCGATGTTGGGGGTCGGGATAGCGGACGGATATCGATAGGTGCTGAGGTCGGTCGTGCCGAGGTCATCGGCCACAATCAGGATCACATTGGGCCGGGCAGTGGTCGCTCCCTGCGCTGCCGCGATCCCCGGTGATAAGCTCATGACAGTCGCCGCCAAGAGAGCGATGGATCCGACCTTCACCTCAATCTCCTCCCTGTCATGACGCCGTTTATGTGTCTGCACTAATCAATCATAGTGTCTCCGGTTTTGACAAGTTCAGGTTTTGTGGTTTGTTGCCAGAGGGGATCACGCTTGCCCGAACCGGGAAGTCCGGGTCAGAGACGTGGACGAGCAGCGAATTTACAAAGCGCCCTTGCTCGATAGGCTCAAACCGGACCAGGAGCACTGAGGCTTGCAGGCAGACATGGTGAAGCTGGAACGGTTTACCCCCCCTGACATCGCCCGGGCGGTTAGGGGCATGATCGTCAACGGCGAACTTCGCCCGGGCGATCATTTGAGCACCATCGAGCTAGCCGCACGGTTCAGTGTCAGTCGAGGGCCTGTCAGGGAAGCCCTGCGCCTCCTAGAGTCCCGCGCCCTCGTCCGGATACTTCCCGGAAAGGGCGCATTCGTGAATTCCCTTCAGGACGACGAGGTGGGCGTGACCCTGGAGGCGCGCGAGTTCATCTTCGCCGCCCTCGCGGAACTGGCCGCAGAAAAGGCCAATAGAAGCGAGATTCATCAGCTCCGTAGAGAGCTACAGACGCTGGGGCGCCTCGCAGGGTCGCCATCGACCCTGCCCAATGACTTCAAGCTGGCCACCTATCGGTATGTTTCAGTCCTCTACGGCGCTGCCCGCAATCCCCGCCTCCAGCAGATCATGCGCGATCTGTCTGAGGGGGTTGGACACGCCTTCGGCCACCTGAGCATGGCGACACAGGAAATGCGTCAGGCTGAGTATGCAGCCTATGCGAAACTCACTGAGGCGATCGCTGCGAGGAACAAGGCGCAGGCCCAAACGCAGGCGCGGACCATGCATGCGGCTGGAGTGACACGAGCTCAACAACTTCAGGCGGCTCTGCCGCAAGCAACGATTGAGTTCCGGGGGCGTCGTCGCCGGGCCTCGACGGACGCTTCAGGCTCCAAAATCCCGGCCTAGGTTTCCTCGCCCAAGACCACGGCTCCGAGTGAACCACCCCAAGACCTGAGCGGTCTTGGGCGGAGCCTCCTCGCGGCCATCTCGAGGTATGATCCCCTCACATTCCTGATCACACCAAGGCGATAAAGTGTTGACAGTTTGGAGTGCGACGCCACTCATACAATGGAATTGCGACTCCTGGAGGACTCCATGCGACGGCCATTCCAACGCCACCTGCTGCTGACCAGCGCAGGCTTGGCTTCCGTTCTGACCGCGATGCCCGCGCTTGCCTGGGCTCAGACCCCGGGCACAGGTGAGGCCGTATCCGTCGGGGAGGTCGTCGTCACGGCGCGCAGGCGTGAGGAACGTCTTCGCGACGTCCCGGTTTCGGCTTCGGTCATCGACATCAATCAACTCAACGAGAGAGGGGACATCGTTGACCCCCAGACGGTCCTTAACAGCGTGCCAGGTGTCAAATTCCTGGACACGTCTTCGCCGTCAAACTCGGAAATCACGCTCCGCGGGTCCGGCCAGGGTCGCGGCACTTCCACGGAGGCGGCCGTCGGCCTCTACCGAAACAACATGTATGTCGGAGGCGGCGTAATCGGTGGCCGCAGCCTAAGTCGCTTGGATCTGCTCGACCTTGAACAGTTTCAGGTGCTCAGGGGTCCGCAGGGCGCCCTCTATGGCCGCAATGCTATCGGCGGGGCCGTCGCCGTCACATCAGCAAGACCGAAGTGGGACACATCTGGGTACGTCAACCTCAACTATCAGTTCGAGACCGAACTGAAGCAGGTCCAGGCCGCCATGAACCAGGCCCTTTCAGATGAGGTCGCTGTCCGGTTGACCGGGGAATGGTTTGATCAGCCCAAGGGTTTCTTCTTCAATGCTTCACAGCGAAACTTCATCGACAGACAGGAAGGTTATGCCGCCCGCGGACAAATCCGGTTCACTCGCGGGGAGGTGGACGCCAACCTGCTAATCGAAGACGGCTTGTACTTCCTTCCAGGATTGCGATCGGCCTTCGTGATCAATCCCGGCACGACCGGTTTTCCCCTCGGCTATTACACCCCGAAGTATACCTCGTATGCGAATGACGGTGTGCCCGCTAAGCAAAGGCTCCAGTCTATAATTGGGCAGTTTTCTTGGGAGGCCAGTCTTGGCACCCTCTCGGGAACGGCGGGATTCAGGCGAAGGGTCTCAACGACCGAGAATGATACGGACCAGTTCGATCCTGCAACCCTGGCGAAAGAGAAGGCCCGCGGTAACGCAACAACCGTCACCGATGCGAACGCAGCGACCAACAACAACGACGATTTCGAGTCGCTCTACGCTGACTTCCATTTCGCAGGTGCGCAGGTAGGCCGGTTTAACTGGCTCGTAGGACTTGAATTTCTTGCAAGCGATGATCAGTTCACCACCGTCAGTGGTCGCACGCCAACCCCCACAAACACCTCCCTGGGCAACTTCCTGCCCGGTCGCACCCGTTACAAGTCCTGGGCGCCCTATGGCTCTGTTGGCTTCGAAGTCACCCAGGCCCTGAATCTTGAGGGTGAGATCCGCTACTCAAGCGATGAGAAAAACCGCCAAAACTACGGCTTCACCCGTCCGACCAACACACCGATCGCAGCCCAGACCAGCGAGGATTCAGAGGATTTCTCGAACCTGGATTATGCAATCTCCCTGACCTATCGACTGCCAGCGGACTGGATCGCCTACGGACGGGTTGCGACAGGATATCGGGCCGGTGGCTTCAACGCGACGGTAGGGGATCCCCGGGCCCCCAACCCTGTGATCCCAAGTTACCAACCTGAAAAGGGCACTTCCTACGAGGTTGGCGCGAAGGGCGATATCAGCAGGAACGTCTTCGTGACCGTCGCGGCATACCAGAACCAGGTGGAGGATTTCCAGGGTCAGGTCGACAACGGGTGTGCGATCACGAATCCGGTTTGCCCGGTTCTCTCCACCGCCTTCATCAAGAATGTCGGAAAAGCGGAAGTCTGGGGTGTCGAGTTGACGGCCAATGGTCGCTGGGAGGTCCTGGGAGGGCGCCTAAGGGTTGACGCGAGCGCCTCGAGGCAAGGCGGAAAACTCAAGTCGACTGGAAGGCCGATCCAGCAGAACCCGGAATGGACCAGAGCCGCAGAGGTGAACTTCCGTCGCCCGGTCTCTGAAAACATACAGGGCTTCGTGAACCTTTCGTACTCCGGCCAGACAGGAGGATTCCAGGAAATCGACTCCACGTATCCGCTGGATGATCGCGATCTGCTCGACGTCCGTCTTGGCCTAACATTCCCAAGGGTAGAGGTTTCGGCCTATGCCAACAACGCTGGACAGGAGTCCTATATCGTCTTCGGCAGCACCACTCAGGTCCGTTACAGCGATCCAAGGCGCTTCGGGCTTCAAGTCCGTTACCGTTGGTAATCGAAATGTCCTTCCGGTCTTGCGAGACCTTTGGCGTCGGTCTTTGGACTACAGGTTTAGCCGAATGAGCCACCATCCTGACCCACGAACGTTCGGGGCGCTCGTTACGGTGCTTGCCCTGTTTCTAATCGGCGCGAAGAGTGTAACGGCCGAGAACCGAGCCGTCCTGCCCCGGCCATCTCTCAGCGATGACGTCGCGAACCCGGCGCTGATGCAGGGACTCATCCAGCGGAGCTTGCAGTCGGGGGGGCGCGAACGCACCTACTTCATCCACTTCCCCGCAGGTGACGCCGCAGCGCGGCCGGTGGTCATCGCCCTCCACGGCGGAAACGGCACCGCGCCCCGGAGGGCGCGACAAATGGGGTTCAACGCCATCGGTGAACGTGAGGGCTTCATCGCAGTCTATCCACAAGGGGTGAACTACGGCTGGAATGACGGTCGCGGGACACCCGATATGTTGAAACGCCAGGAGAGTGTCGACGACGTCGCCTTCTTCCGCGCCCTCATTGGAGAGTTAAGATCCCTCCCGCAGGTTGATCCTCGCCGAATTTACCTCGTCGGCGGCTCCAACGGCGGCATGATGATCCAGCGTCTTGCCTGCGAAGCTCCGCAGTTGATTGCGGCATCGGTCACCATGGTGGCGAGTCTGCCCGAGCCCCTCAGGGATACTTGCCGGCCAGACGTCCCCATGCCGATCTTGATGATGAACGGCACTGCGGACCCGCTTGTGCCCTACGGGGGTGGGGCCGTGGGCGGAGCTCGGGGAATGGACCAGGGTCGGGTCATTCCGGCAGAAGAGACGCTGGCGTTGTGGGTCAGGAACAACGGCTGCGCGGGTCCGCCCGAGCTCGGAACCCTGCCGGACCAGGATCCGGCGGACGGGATGACGACCGAGACCCGAACCTGGACCAAATGCAGGGACGGCGTGCAGGTCGTCTTCTTCCGCATGAATGGTGCGGGACATGGCCTGCCGGGGCGCTCCAGGACCAAGGCGGCGCTCGCGGAAGAGCTTGGCGGCCGGTCCACCAATGATTTCGACAGTAGCGAAGCGGCGTGGGATTTCCTCAAGCGCTTCCGTCGCTGAGTTCCAGGTTCCAAATTCGCGACCATGAGGGGAAGGCAGAAGGAAGCCGAAGATGCGGATTCAGACACTCCTGGCGAGCCTCGCCGCCACAGCGGCTCTGAACCTAGGGGCCACGCCATCGGAAGCCGAGCAGAAGCCCCCGAACGTGGTGTTGATCGTCGCCGACGACCTGGGCGTCGGAGACCTTCGGTATCTCCAACCTGGGCAATTCCCAACGCCGAACCTGGACCGCCTGGCGCGGGAGAGCACGGTCTTCAGCAACGGCTACATTACTGCCGCTGTCTGTAGCCCTTCGCGTGCAGGCCTTCAGACCGGCCGTTACCAGGCGAGGTTCGGGCATGACTTCAATCCGGGAAATGCTCGTGACCAGGTCGAGATGTCCCTGCCCGCAGATGTTCCGACGATTGCCGAACGGTTGCAGCGCGCGGGTTACTTCACGGGCTTGGTCGGAAAGTGGCATCTCCAGGGACGTAGGCCGGGCGCCTCGCCACTCAAGCGGGGTTTTGACGAGTACTTCGGCTTTGCAAGCGGCGGTTCATACATTCTCCATCCGCGGGAAGGCGACCTGTTGCTTCGGACGGAAGGAGAGCCCCTGGAGCGTGTGCGTTCGCCGGGTTACACCCGGATGGGCGCCCCGGTAGAGATCGACGACTACCTCACGGATGTCCTCTCAGACGAAGCCCTTTCGTTCCTTGACAGAGCGGGCGGCCGGCAAAAGCCCTTCTTCCTGGTGCTGGCGCATCATGCGCCGCACGTGCCGCTTGAAGCCACCAAGGCCTATGTCGACAGAGTGGCGGGGATAAAGGATCCCAGGAAACGGGCCTACGCCGCCATGGTGACCGCCCTCGACGACAGCGTCGGGACCGTCCTCCGGGATCTTGATCGCCGGGGTTTGCGGGATGACACACTCGTCCTCTTCGTGAGCGACAACGGATGTCCGCCCTACATTGCCGAGGTCTGTTCCAATGCGCCGTTCAATGGACACAAGCGTGATCTTGGGGAGGGAGGCATAAGGACCCCCTTCCTGATTCGCTGGCCGAAGGGCTGGAAGGCTCCTCGAACCTACTCACAGCCGGTGATTTCCCTAGATCTGGGGGCCACCATCCTTGGCGCCGCTGGTCTCGAAGACCAGGTGAAGGATATCGACGGGGTGAACCTGCGCGCGCCTGTCAGGAACCCTTCGACGCCCGCACATGACGCCCTCTACTGGCGGGCCGGAACGGACTTCGCGATCCGGAAGGGAGACTGGAAGCTCATCGAAGTCGATCTCCCCGCCGGCGGACGGAAGACGTTTCTCTTCAACCTTCGGCGCGATCCCTCCGAGACAAGGGACCTTGCAGGATCCAACCCGGGCAAGGCGGAGGAGCTCAAGGCGCAATGGGACCGTTGGAACGCAGGGAATACGCCCTCGCGAATGACCGGTCGGGTGACCACGACACGGATCGCCGGAGTCGAGGTCCTGGCCAGATACTGAGGCTTGAGGCGCGCCCGTCCGGGTGCAGGATAAGGAGCTGTACGATGAAGCTATTGGCCGGTTTGGCGCTTGCAGTTGCACTTGTCTCACAGGCGGCATGGGCGGCCCCTGGCAGAACGGTGACGGAAATCCAGATTCCGTCCGGGGATGGCCTCCAACTCAAGGCCGTTCTGAACCAGCCCCCGGGACCGGGCCCGTTCCCGACCGTCATTACCGTCCACGGCGGCAAGGGCGGAAGAGACTTCGCCTTCATCCGGACGCTTGCGACCCCTGAGGGGCCCAGCCCGTCGCCAACCGTCGAGATGCTGGATCGTAGCAACTGGGCCATCCTCTCCATCGGCTATCGCGATGGTGCGATCCTCGGCGACGAGGAGGAAGATGTTATCGCGGCGCTTCGCTACGTGAAGCGGAACCCTTCCCTGGACAGGAGCCGCGTCGCCCTTCTCGGCGGCAGCCATGGCGGCAACCTCGTTCTTCGGACGGCGATCCGGACGGGGGATGAGGCGGCCTGCGTCGTCGCCGGTGCGCCTTGGATGACCAATCCGGATCTCTACCTCCGGGGCGATTTCGCCCGCCCGCCCCTCTCGGATATCCGTCCGGCAAGTGTCCAGTTCATGTCTTCGACCCGCAATGCGCTCTTGGCAGGCCTGACCGGCCGCGGCCTCGCTGGGGCCAAGCTCGACGAAGTCATCCGGGAAAAGAGCATAGAGCGGAACGCTGCGGACATCCGCATTCCCGCGCTATTCCTGATCAGCGAAGGCGACATCCAGGTCCCCGCCCGCCTGGTCGAGCCGACAATTGCCGTAATGCGCGCCGCCGGCGGTAAGGTGGAAGTTCTCAAGGTCAAGGAGAGTGGACACGGATACTACTGGGGCAGGCCAGGCGATGGCCTTCGAATCGAAGCGGCCCCCAAGACGCCGGAGCAACTGGCGGAAGAGGAACAGGGGCGGGCCGTTATCCAGGCCTTTCTGTCCAAGTGTCTGTCGCGCTAAAATCCCGGCGTCGGGTTCCGAGGCCGTTTGCGGCTTGGGCATCCACGGCGTCGTGATGCGCCCACCTGCCGGAAGCCTCTCATGAGTTGCTGCGCCCCTCATTCGCCTCGCCCGGAAGCGGGGATGAAGGACCACAACCTTCGAAGAGAGCAAGGCGTCGGTTTCGACTGGCTCCCGATCCCTGGAGGCTCCTACCTGCTGGGTGGCGAGGATGCAGACGCCAACCCAGAGGACGGCGAAGGACCACCGCGGCGGGTCACCCTGTCTGGCTTCAGCATTTCGGCGACCACAGTGACGAACGCCCAGTTCGCCGAGTTTGTGAAGGCGACCGGGTACCGGACGGAAGCGGAGCGGTTCGGGTCTTCCCTCGTCTTTCACACCCTGGTTTCGCGCCGGGTGACCAAGAGCGTACGGCGGCGCATCGACGGCTCGCCCTGGTGGTGGGAGGTCCCGGACGCCTGCTGGCGCTGGCCGGCTGGGAGGGGAAGCCATGTCCTGCTCAAGACTGAACACCCCGTTGTCCACGTCTCTTGGAATGACGCCTGCGCCTATTGCGAATGGGCAGGCGTCCGGCTGCCCACGGAGGCGCAGTGGGAGGCGGCGGCGAGGGGCGGTCTCGTCGGCGCCCGGTATCCCTGGGGCGATGATCTAACCCCCGGCGGCACCCACATGTGCAACATCTGGCAGGGTGCCTTTCCGCAGGCAGACACCGCAGAAGACGGTCATCATGGCACCTGCCCCGTGAAGAGTTTCCCGCCGAACGGATTTGGGCTCTTCGAGGTCGCGGGCAATGTCTGGGAGTGGTGCAGAGATGTCTGGACGGCTCAACCGGACCCAAGGCGGGCCGGCCTAGACCCTGTCGGCCCCCCGGATGGATCGCACCGCGTCATTCGTGGCGGCTCATTCCTTTGTCACGCCAGCCACTGCAACCGCTACCGGGTAGCGGCCCGCTCGGCCAATACGCCCGAAAGCGCCACATCGAACACCGGTTTCCGGGTCGTCGGCTAGCTGCCTGTACCCGGCGTTCGACGCCTTGCTGGCGGCCCGGCAGCACCCGGGCTCCGAAGGAAATCGCGTTTCGGCCCATCCTCGTCTAACTTCCGTTCCGGACTGGGCCCGACCCGAAGACAACGCGGCGGATATCGCGGTGCCTCGTCAGGTTTCTGAGCTTCCGCGCCTGCACCTGATCCCAGCCTTTCAGGCAGCCCCCGGAGACGCGCCCCCTTTCCGGGACCAAACCGCCCCTCGAACCCCGCGCCCAGGGGCGTCTCCACAGACGGTTCGGGCGCGAATAGGCCCGCAGGTTCCGCGACATGTCCGAACCCATCTGCACAGGCAGGGATGTCGGAAGGGTGGGTGGCGGTGACGCAGGGATTCGAACCCTGGATACCCTTTCGGGTATGACGATTTAGCAAACCGTTGCCTTCAGCCACTCGGCCACGTCACCAGTCCCCGGCGGGGAGCGCCTCTCTTAGCCGAAGGCGGCGGCGCGGCGCAACGTCCTACATGCCCCGCCGGACGGGGCGCAGGTCGGGGAAGTCGGGCTCGCGCCCATCCTGACGGGCCTTGAAAGTCTCGGCCATGTCGGCCGACGGGAACATGCCCGTCTGCCAGACCCGCAGGTACTCCAGGGCGGTCTCGGTGTCGTGCTCGCGGGCGTAGTTGATCATCACCTTGGAGCCGGCCACCGCCAGGGGCGACTTGGACGCGATCTCCCGGGCGGTTGACAGGGCATGGGCCAGGAGGGTCTCCGGGTCCGGCAGGACCGTGTTGACGAGGCCGATCTCCTGGGCCTGCCCGGCCGATAGGCGTCGACCGGTGTAGGCCAGCTCGCGCACCCAGCCCTGGGGGATGAGGCGGCAGAGCCGGGGGAAGGTACCGGCATCGGCGGTCATGCCGATGTTGATCTCCTGGATGCAGAAGAAGGCGTCGGCACTGGCATACCGGATGTCGCAGGCCGAGGTCAGGTCGACGCCGCCGCCGACGCAGGCGCCCTGCACCGCGACGATGACCGGCATCCGGGCCCGGTCGAGGCAGGAAAACGTATCCTGCAGCGACTCCAGGTGGGCCCTGGAGGCCTCTCCGGCGATGTCAGCGCGAACCGGGCCGGAGCCACCGCCGACCCCGTCGAAGTTCTGGAGGTCCATGCCGGCCGAGAAATGGCGGCCGGCGGCAGAGATCACGATCACCCGGGCCCGGGCGTTGTCGCTGATGTCGTCCACGATGGCCGGCAGTTCATTCCAGAACGCCCGGTTCATGGCGTTGAAGGCCTCGGGCCGGTTGAGGCGGATGTGCGCCACCCGGTCCTGGAGGGTCACCTCGAAGCAGGTCCAGGCCGTCTCGAACGCCGATGCCATGTCGCGTCTCCCTGTCGGTGGCTTCAGGCGCCGAGCTTGGACCTGAGGATCTGGTTCACCGCCCCGGGGTTGGCCTTGCCACCGGTCGCCTTCATGACCTGGCCGACGAACCAGCCGATGGCCTGGGGCTTCTCGCGGACCGCAGCCGCCTGATCAGGGTTCTCTGCGATGAGTTGCTCGACCAGGGCCTCCAGGGCACCGGTGTCCGAAACCTGCTGCAGGCCCTGGGCCTCGACGACCGCGCGGGGACGTCCGTCGCCAGCCCACATCCGCTCGAAGACGTCCTTGGCGATCTTGGAGGAGATCACGCCCTCCTCGATCAGGGCGACAAGCTCGGAGATCTCGTCCGGCGCAATCGGGCTCTCGGAGATGGGTGTTCCGGCGGCCGTGAGGCGGGCAGCCAGGTCATTGGTGACCCAGTTGGCCACCAGCTTGGCGTCCCGGCCCGCTGCAGCGGCCTCGTAAAAGTCGGCCCGGGCCTGCTCGCTGATCAGCACGCCGGCATCATAGGCAGTGAGCCCATACTGCTCCTGGAAGCGGGCCTTCTTGGCGTCGGGCAGTTCGGGCAGGCTGGCCTCGATCGCCTTTACCCAGGCCGGGTCCAGAACCAGGGGAAGAAGGTCGGGATCCGGGAAGTAGCGATAGTCGTGGGCGTCTTCCTTGGACCGCATGGAGCGGGTCTCGCCCTTCACTGGGTCAAAGAGACGGGTTTCCTGGTGGATGTGGCCGCCGTCCTCGAGGATCTCGATCTGGCGACGGGCCTCGTACTCGATGGCCTGCTGGATGAAGCGGTAGGAGTTGACGTTCTTGATCTCGCAGCGGGTTCCCAGGCCCTCGCCCGGCCTGCGGACCGAGACGTTGACGTCGGCGCGCAGGTTGCCCTTCTCCATGTCGCCGTCGCAGGTCCCGAGATAGACCAGGATGGTACGGAGCTTCTTGACGTAGGCCGCCGCCTCTTCCGACGAGCGCATATCCGGCCGGGAGACGATCTCCATCAGGGCCGTGCCGGACCTGTTGAGATCCACAAAGGTCGAATCGGGATCCTGGTCGTGGAGGCTCTTGCCGGCATCCTGCTCGAGATGCAGGCGCTCGATCCCCACGGTGAAGCTGGTGCCGTCATCACGTTCGACCAGGACCTCGCCCTCGCCGACAATGGGATCCTTGAACTGGCTGATCTGGTAGCCCTGGGGCAGGTCGGGATAGAAATAGTTCTTCCGGTCGAACCGGCTGGTCAGATTGATCTGAGCCCTCAGGCCCAACCCGGTGCGGACGGCCTGCTCGACGCAGAATCCGTTCAGGACCGGCAGCATGCCCGGCATGGCTGCGTCCACCAGGCTGACCTGCGCATTTGGGCCGGCCCCAAAGCCGACGGCTGCGCCGGAGAAGAGCTTGGCCTGGGAGGCCACCTGGGCGTGGACCTCAAGTCCCAGGACGATTTCCCACGGCCCGGTCCGGCCCTCGATCAATTTGGATGCTTCGCTCATGCTCCCTGTTTAGATCGGGCGAGTTCCCTGCGAAAGCCTCTTGCGCTCCCGACCAGTCTGTCTTCAACCTCCGGCCCCAGAGCCCGGGAAGGACCCCGCGCGCCTGGAGACCAAAAATGAAGAAGACCCTGATCGCCGGCCTGGCCGGCCTGTCCCTCGCCTTCGCCGCCATGCCCGCCCTTGCGGATGGCAAGAAGTCCGTGGACGCAACGCCGATCGCAGAGCTTGCGGCGGATCCGACCTCCAAGGCCATCCTGGTCAAGGAACTGGGGGATGTGACCCAGCATCCGGCCTATGACCAGTTCAAGGGCATGACCCTGCGCCAGCTGCAGCCGATGGCCAGCAACATGCTGACGGAAGAAAAGCTCGTGGCCATCCAGGCCGCCCTGAATGCAGCCCCCCAGGGCTCGGCCCCGGCCCCGGCTGGCAAGACTTCGTCGAAGTAAGCCCCTAAGGGGTTACCACCAGCGCGCGGGCTTCGACGAGAAGCCCGCCGCTTTCTCGATGGCGCCGCCCAGCGAGAACAGCAGGCCCTCATCAAGGGGGCGACCGATCAGCTGCAGGCCGAGGGGCAAGCCCTGGGCGTCCAGCCCCGCGGGAACGCTCATCCCCGGCAGGCCGGCCAGGTTCACCGTCACCGTAAAGATGTCGTTCAGGTACATGGCGACCGGATCGTCCGCATTCTCGCCCAGGGCGAAGGCGGCGGAGGGTGCCGTGGGCGTCAGCAGGGCGTCGACCTTGCCAAAGGCCTCCGTGAAGTCGTCCGCAATACGCCGGCGTACCTTGAGCGCGCGCAGGTAGTAGGCGTCGTAGTAGCCGGCTGACAACACGTAGGTGCCGATCAGGATCCGACGCTTGACCTCTTCCCCGAAACCGGCGGCCCGGGACTTCTCGTAGGTTTCCGTCAGGTTCCCGCCTTCGACCCTGAGGCCGTAGCGCATGCCGTCATAGCGGGCGAGGTTGGAGGACGCCTCAGCGGGGGCGACGATGTAATAGGCCGGCAGGGCATAGCGGGTATGCGGCAGGGAGACCTCGACGATCTCGCACCCGGCGTCACGCAGCCAGGCGATCCCCTGCTCCCACAGCGCGTCGATCTCAGGGGACATGCCGTCGACCCGGTACTCCTTGGGCACGCCGATCCGGAGCCCCTTGACCGACTTTCCAACGAAGGCCGGGAAGTCAGGAACCTCGGTGTTCAGGCTGGTGGAGTCCTTGGGGTCATGCCCGGACATGGACTGCAGGAGGATGGCCGCGTCCTCTACCGTCCGGGCGATGGGTCCGGCCTGGTCGAGCGAGGAGGCGAAGGCGACCACGCCCCAGCGGGAACAACGTCCGTAGGTGGGCTTGATCCCCACTGTGCCCGTGAAGGCCGCAGGCTGGCGGATCGAGCCGCCGGTGTCGGTGGCCGTCGCCCCAAGGCAGAGGCCCGCCGCGACGGCGGCCGCGGAGCCGCCCGAGGACCCGCCGGGCGTAAGGGGCGCGTCGTCGCCCTGGCGTCGCCAGGGGCTGACCACGGGCCCGAAGGCCGAGGTTTCGTTGGACGAGCCCATGGCGAACTCATCCAGGTTCAGCTTGCCCAGCATGACCGCGCCGTCGCGCCAGAGCTGGGAGGTTACAGTGGACTCATAGGTCGGCGTGAAGCCGCCCAGGATCCGGCTGCCGGCGGTGGTCCGCACACCCTCGGTGCAGAACAGGTCCTTGATCCCGAGAGGAACGCCATCAAGCGGGCCAGCCTCGGCTGAGGCGCGGCGATGGTCCGAGGCGCGCGCCATTTCGAGCGCCTTCTCGGGGGTCTCGAGGACGAAGGCGTTCAGGGGCCGGGCGGCCTCAACGGCGGCGATGTACTCGCCTGTGAGTTCCTCGGACGAAATCTTCCGGGTCCCGAGGGCGTCGAGGGCCTGGCGCAGGGTCAGGTCGGTAAGTCCGGACATCACTCGACCACCTTGGGAACGACGAAGAAGTCGCCAGCCCGGCGAGGGGCGTTTGAGAGGACGCGTTCAGGGTCACCGCCTTCGGTGACTACGTCTTCGCGGAGGGGCGCAGTCATGGAAACCGCAGAGGTCATGGGCTCCACGCCCTCGACATCGACCTCGGCCAGTTGTTCGATCCAGGCCATGATTCCGGTCAGTTCCCGGGCGAGCGGGTCGATCCGGGCTTCAGGTTCGGCGATCCGGGCCAGTCTGGCGACCTTGCGGACGGTCGCCGCATCAATGGCCATGGGGAGTCTCCGTTGAACTTCACGCTTCGATGCAGCCGGGGGACCGGCGAGGCCTAGGCTCTAGCCGTGGCAAGCCGTCCTTGACAAGCTTTGCCGCTCACGCACGGACCAGCCCGGTGAATACTGCGGCCCCAAAGGCGCTGGCCGCGAGCAGCACAGCACCCAGGCTCACCCGAAGGCCATAGTCGCGGCCTCCGAGGATCCAGGCCGTAGGCGCCTTGACCAGCATGTTGGCGACCAGGGCGATCAGCACCCCGAGGGCGGCGGTACGGTCCGAAAGCGCCCCAGCTGCCGCCATGTTTGCCATGGACAAGGCTGCCGCGTGGGCATCGGCAAGCCCGGTCGCGGCGGAACCGGCAAGGACCCCGGCGTCGCCCAGCCAGTGCTCCAGCCCTTGGCTGATCAGGGTAAAGCCTGCCACCAGGCCGACGAAGAGGGCGACGGCGCGCGGGTCAAAGGCACGCCCCGCCGGCGCAGGTGCATCCGGGGGGGCGTCACGCCGGACTCCGGCCATCGCATAGGTCAGGAGGCAGGCGGCCGAGACCGCCAGCGGAACGCCAACCAGGAGCAGGACCTGCGGCCTCAGGGCCGCCAGCAGCAAACACAGGTAGAGGATCGAGGTCAGCATGGACGCCACCCCTGCCGAGGCGGCCTGTCCGGCGACCTCAGGCGTCTCACGGGCCCGGCGTCCCATGGCTGCAAT
Organism: uncultured Alphaproteobacteria bacterium; assembly: GCA_903912465.1. GTDB lineage: Bacteria > Pseudomonadota > Alphaproteobacteria > Caulobacterales > Caulobacteraceae > Phenylobacterium. Next base: position 35,337 of record CAIWHQ010000023.1, read on the forward strand.
GGTGGCTGTAGAGGAGACAAACCCCCCGGCAAGGCCAGCGAGGATCAGGCCCCTGCGTGAGCCCGCGAGGCGCTGGGCCATGTAGCCGGCGGCGCTGAGCCCCATCATCACGACCGCCAGCCGCCAGAGGGCAGAGGGATTGAGCACGCCAAGGGGGTCCACGGCCCGGTCCGGGAGCAGGGGCAGGACCACAAGGGCGGCAATGGCGAAGGCCAGGCCGTCCCTGAGCTCACGTTCGCTCAGGACCTCTTTGACGAGCCGCTGCAGCGGGGTGCGGGCCGCCAGCAGAACCGCCATGACCACACCCGCCGCCACAGCCCCCTGCGGCCGGGTGGCCGTTATGACACCGAGGAGGAAGGTGGCGAACATGGCGACCTCGGTCGTCAGTCCGGGGTCGGAAACGCGGGTCCGCATGTAGGAGGCCACAGCGGCGGCGGCTACGAAGAGCCCCGAAACGGCGACCAGAAGCGGCTGGCCTGACAGGCCCGCACCGCCGCCGACAAGACCCAGCAGGGCGAAGGTCCGAAGGCCGGCGGCCCCACGGCTGGGTCCCTCGCCCTTGCTGCGCTCTCGCTCGACACCAACCAGGAGGCCGATGCCCAGGGCGAGGAAGAGACGGAGCTCAGGACGATCGACCAGGTCGGTCACGACAGGGGCTCCTGAAGCCGGCGCGCGGCTGAGAGGTGATGCAGGACGATGCCCGAAGTCGTCGCAACGTTCAGGGAATCAAACCCCTCGGCCATGGGGATTCGGACGGTTTCACACCGCGCCATGAGTTCGGGGGAGAGGCCGGGCCCCTCGGCGCCGAAGAGGGCTGCCATGCGCCCGGCGACCCTGACATCCCCAAGGGCGTGGTCGCCCGCCGGGCTGAGGGCCAGGCGTCGGACGCCTGAGGCTTCAAGGCAGGCGGCAAGATCGTCGCCGGACTCCAGCCGGGCGAAGGGAACCCGCAGGACGGCACCCACCGACACCCTGAGCGCCTTCCGGTAGAGGGGATCGCAGCAGCCAGCGTCGAGCAGGACCGCTGAGACGCCGAATGCAGCGGCATTGCGGAACAGGCCGCCCATGTTGTCGTGGTTGGAAATCCCGGAGAGGGCCAGGATCAGGGCGTCCCTGGGGACGCCGGCGAGCAGGCTGGAGGGCTCGGGCGGCGCAGGCCTCTCCCCCACGGCGAGGATGCCCCTGTGGATGGGAAACCCGACGATGGCGTCCATCACGGCCTGAGACGCGGCGAAGACAGGCGTTTCACCGGGAAGTTCCGATATCAGGGGTTCCAGCCGTACCCGCTGACGATCAGCGACCAGGAGAGAGACGGGGCGCGTCTGGGAACTCCCGAGGAGCGCACGAAGCACAACCTCACCCTCTGCGATGAAGCGCCCTCGCCGGCCCACGAGGTCGCGTTCGCGGACCTCCTGGTAGTCGGCGATGCGGGGATCCTTGGGGTCTGTGATCTGCTCGATCATTCCGCCTTCTAGCCGATCCCGGCCCGCAGGCCCATGACAGCCCCTTCCCCTGCCCCGCCGAACCGTGACAATCTTGATCACGGCGGTCGCCGCCAAGGGGGGAAGAAGGCCTATGTCTGCGCGTGAAGTCGATCTGCCGTCAGCGGATCGCCCCGTTTATTCGAACAACTACAAGTCCGTGGTCCTGACCCTCCTGGTCACGGCCTACACCTTCAACTTCATCGACCGCACGATCATTTCCACGATCGGCCAGGCCATCAAGGTCGATCTGAAGATCACGGACACCCAGCTCGGCCTCCTCGGCGGGCTCTATTTCGCCCTGCTCTATACCACTCTCGGGATCCCGATCGCGCGCCTCGCAGAGCGGTTCTCCAGGGTCAACATCATCACCGCGGCCATCGTCATCTGGTCGGGATTCACCGCCCTCTGCGGCACGGCGAC